>CANGXK010000075.1 GCA_947457715.1 Gemmatimonadota bacterium | reverse complement strand
GGTTCGTACATCTGCGTGAAGACCCCGCGCCCGCTCGCCGCCATCGCGCCGAACGTGTCGCCATGGTACGCGTTGTCGAGCGCCGCGATCAGGCGACGCGGCGTGCCGCGATTGGCGAACGACTGCAGTGAGAGCTTGATGGCCACTTCGACGGCGGTGGAGCCGTCGTCGGAGAAGAAGATCTTTGAGAGGCCACGCGGCAACCGCTGCACGAGTTCCGCCGCGAGCGCCGCCGCCGGCTCGTGCGTGAAGCCCGCGAAGATCACCTGGTCGAGACGCTTTGCCTGTGTAGTGACCGCATCGATGATGTCGTCATGACAGTGCCCGTGTGTGGTCACCCACCACGACGAAATCGCATCGAGGATCGGCCGATCGTTCGTGTCATACAGCCAGGCGCCCTTGGCCCGCACGATCTGCACCGGCAGTGGTGCCTGATGGTGCTGCGTATACGGGTGCCACACATGGGCCGCGTCGTGCAGCTGCACGAGATCGGCGTTGCTTTGCACCGCGCCGTCATCGTCGTCGTCGCGGTCCATGCCGTCGCTGAAGCCTTCGAGATCGTCGACCGAGTTCTCCTCGAGGTCGAAATCATCGTCATCGTACTGCGAACTCATACCGGCATCCCGCGCATGGCGTCAATGAGGTTGGCGGCGAGGTTGTCCACGAGTTCCATCGGGTGCACGGCCGACACCGAGATGCGCAGGCGCGACGTGCCGGTGGGCACCGTGGGGGGGCGCACGCCACCCACCAGAAATCCGCGGCGGCGCAGTTCGCCCGCGAGGCGCATGGTCTGCACGGCATCTCCCACCAGGATCGGCACGATGTGGCCATCCCGCATGCCGGGGGCTTCGCGTCCCGCTGCGCGCAGCCGTTCGCGCAGGCGCTCGGCCCGCGCGCGCACCGCGTCGCGGCGCCATCCTTCCACCTGCACCACGCGCAGCGATTCGAGCGTGGCCGCGGCGATCGCGGCCGATGTGCCGGTCGTGTAGATGAATGCGCGGGCGCGGCTGGTGAGGTAATCCACGAGTACCTGTGAACCGGCCACGTACGCGCCGGACGTCCCCATCGCCTTGCCGAGGGTGCCCACGATCACGTCGATCTGGCCGGTGACGCCGAAGTGTTCGATCGAGCCGGCACCGGACGCGCCGAGCACACCAGTGCCATGCGCGTCGTCCACGTACGTCCACGCATCGAAGCGACGCGCCAGCGGCACGAGCCGATCGAGCGGAAAGAGATCGCCGTCCATCGAGAAGACCCCTTCCACGACGATCAGCGCGCGGCGGAATTCATGACGGTCGGCCTCGAGCATCGCCGCCAGCGCATCGATATCGGCGTGCGGAAAGACGCGGAGCGACGCCTTCGAGAGGCGACAGCCGTCGATGAGCGAGGCATGACTCAGCGAGTCGGAGTAGATGACGTCACCCGGGCCCACCAGTGCCGGGATGGCGCCGATGTTCGCCATGTATCCCGACGGAAACAGCAGCGCGTGCTCGCACCCCTTGAAGCGGGCCAGCGCGCGTTCGAGCGCCTCGTGCAGCGGATGGTTTCCCGAAATGAGGCGCGCGGCGCCGGCACCGACCCCTTCGGCCTGCAGCACGGCCGTCGCCGCACGTGCCAGGCGCGGATCGGAGGCAAGCCCGAGATAGTCGTTCGACGCGAAGTCGGCGATGCGCTCGCCGTTGAGCAGCACGGTGCCGGCACGACGCTGGTGCACCTGCCGCAGCGTGCGCCGCAGGCCCGCGCTTTGCAACACCTGCAACTCTTCGTCGAGCGCGGTGTCCATACCACGTGTTTCCGCGACGTCCGAAGGCGCCGTAGGGCCGACCATGAGGCTGCTCACCGGATGACGAACGTGAGGTGCGTGCTGGTCGGATGTGCCGAGCAGGCGCCGCCAAAGGTGCCGGGCGGCACGGTGTACTCGGTCTGTTCGCCGGCGGGCACGGTGAACATCGCCAGCCGGTGCTGGAGCGTATCCTCGTTGACCACGCGGATCGTGCGACGGGCGCCGCCGCCGCGCACGAACACCGTGTCGCCGAGTGGCGCGGTGCGGCCGTACGCATCGGTGACCATCGCCACGCCACCGCGTGTCACGCGGATCAGCGTGTCGGGGCGCGGCCAGCTGAACCAGGCGAGGCCTGCACTTACCGCGACCACGGCGATCAGCATCGCCATGCGCCGGGCGCTCATGGCGTCAACACCGGGACCGTGACGGGAACGGTCGTGCTGTCGCCGAAGTGCAACTGCAGGCGGATGCTGTCGCCGACCGCCAGCGCGCGCCGTAAATCGACCAGCATGACGTGCAACCCGCCCGGCTGCATCGTGAGGACCGCGCCGGCGGCGATCGGCAATTCGGTGCGCGGCATCATGTGCGCCATTCCCTCGTGCTGCATCGTCTCGTGCACTTCCGCCGCCGCGGCGGCGTTGGTGGTGACGCCGACCAGCATGATCGCCACGGTGTCGTTGTTCGTGATCTCCAGATAGACGCCGCTGGTCGCACCCGAATCCGCGATGCGCGCCCAGCTGTTCGCCACGAGGACACGCGGCGCGGGCGGGGTCGAACGGGTCGTGCAAGCCGCCGCGATCAGACAAGCGGCGGCAACGAGGCTGAGGGGTAACACCGGAACCGCACGCAAAGTCATAACAACCGCTCGAGATCGGCCGCCAAGGCGTCCCATCCCGTTCCGAAAGGGTACAGCGCCACCAGCTTGCCGTGCGAATCCACGAGAAAGACCTGTGACGAATGACTGACGAGATACCCGGTCGCGTTCGTGCCGGGTTCACGGGCCGCGGCCACACCGAAAGCGTCCATCATCCGCGAGGTCGTGACGGCATCGCCGGACACCCCCTCGAACGCAGTGTCGTACATCCGCGCGTACCGCTCGGCGACCGCCGGGGTATCGCGGTCCGGATCGATCGAGACGAATACGAAGCGGACCCGCTTCGCGTCGTCACCCAGTTTGGCGCGTACGCGTTTCCAGTCGGCCAGCGTGGTGGGGCAGACATCCGGGCAATGGGTGTACCCGAAGAAGAGCACCGTCGGACGGCCCGGCTCCGGCGCCGTGCTGAACATCGTGCCGTTGGCGCGCGTGAAGGCGAACGACGGCATGTCGCGGGGCGGATCGACCGCCATACCCTTGAAGCCGCCAGAGAGATCGCAGGCGGTCAGGAAGATCGCGCTGGCGAGCCGCAGCCCATTTATGGCGCGGCGCATCGCGCACACTGACCGTACAGCGTCACGTCATGCGATTCCAGCCGGAATCCCTCCGGCGTGAGCTCACGCAGGTCGCCGGGGCATCCGTGAATCTCGAATACGCGGGCGCAGCTGCGGCAGCGGAAATGATGATGGTGCGCGATGCCGGCGCGCTCGTAGCGTGGCGCTTCGCCGGGGAGTTCCACCGGCACCAGCCAGCCGGTGTCCACCAGCGCATTGATCGTGCGGTAGACGGTGGCGATGCCGAGCGTCGACATCTGCTCCCGGCCGGCTTCGAGCACTTCGGTGGGCCCCAACGGGCGGGGCGTGACCTCGAAAACCTGCCGGATCGCATCGCGCTGTTTCGTGTTGCGTTCCATCACGTAAATATGCCTGAGGACCATGTGGCGTGTAGGGCTGGCGCGGCGTTGATTTCCCGTTCATGTCGCCTGCTAATTCCGAGCAATCCCGATGGATTCGCCTGCTGCTCCTCGCCGTCACCGCGGTGGCGCTCGCCCATGCGCTCGATGGCGTGGCGTGGCGCTCCGCGCGATTCCTGTCGGTGAACGACAAAGATTGGGGACGATTGCTGCGCTCCATGGGCTATCTCCCCACCTGGGGCGTCATCGCTCTGGGCTTCTGGCTGCAACAGCATGACCATCCGCAGCGCTCGCGGTACGCGTGGGCGCTGCTGCTGGGCCCTGCGCTGAGCGGCGGTGTGGCCGAAGTGTGCAAGCTGTTGATCCGTCGGCTCCGA
The DNA here is from genome assembly GCA_947457715.1 of Gemmatimonadota bacterium. The sequence goes on along the minus strand of CANGXK010000075.1, from coordinate 5,528 downwards.
CCGAATCCCGAGGTCTTCGAGTACGTGTTCCGTCCGTTCGCCGAGGGGCCGTGGTCGAATCGCGGGATGGGCATGCCCAGCAGTCACGTGCTGGTGGCGTTCGGTGGGGCGGCGGTGTTGGCGCAATTGTATCCGCGGGCGCGGTGGCTGTGGTACGCGCTGGCGGCGGGATGTGCGGCCACGCGGGTGCTGGCGATGGGGCATTTCCTAAGTGACGTGGTCGTGGCGGCCATCATGGGCGTGGTGGTGTCGACGCTGTTCTGGGACCGGTGGGCCGAGCGGATGCCGATGCGGTAGACGAGGAGGGAGGGCACCGCCGGTTGTGAATTAAATGATACTGAAATATCATTATGAATGAAGGCAAGCGGAGTCACAATGATAGGCCGGCCACTCAGCGCTTGGCGTGATGGCATTGGCCGGCGGTTCGGTACCGTCGCCCTGTCCGTCGCTGTGCTGATCGGGTGTCCCCCGGGGCTGGCGGGCCAGCCCACCAGCACCACCGGGCGGTGTACGCCCACCGGCGTGCTCGTCGGCGTGGTCTCCAGGCTGCCGCAGGGGCAGGCGGTCAGCGGCGCTCTGGTCCGGCTGGGACCGTCGAGCGTAAGCAGCGACCAGCAAGGCCGAGTCCGCTTCGATCGGGTCCCGTCAGGTTCGGTCGAAATCGAGGTCGTCGCGGCGGGACTCGCGCGGCGCATGATCCTCGCCTCGGTCTGCGGCCCGGACACCACGCGGGTGTTCATCCGGCTCGCCGCACGGGCGGCCGAGTTGGAGCGCGTCGTGGTCACGGCGCAGGAAACGCCGATCTCGGTCGAGGGGAGCAGCGTGTCCCGCATCGGGCGCGATGCCATCGAACATCTGCAGGCCAGCAGTCTGGCGGATCTGCTGCAGCTGGTTCCCGGCCAGCCGGCGCTCAATCCGACGCTCTCCGGTGTTCGCCAGTCGTTGCTGCGACAGGCACCGACTGCATCGACGCGCGACCCGGGCCCGGGCACCGATGCGGAACGCGCGAACGCGCTGGGCACGAGCCTCGTGCTCGACGGCGTGCCCGTGTCCAACAATGCCAACTTGCAGACCACGCTGACCATTCTGAACAGCGGGCCCACGGCGCTGCCACAGTTCGCGAGCAGCGCGGGGCGCGGACTGGATCTGCGCCAGTTCGCCGCCGACAACGTCGAATCGGTGGAGGTCATCCGCGGAATCCCCAGCGCGCGTCACGGTGATCTCACCGCCGGCGCCATTCTCGTGACGTCACGCGCCGGCGCGCAGCGGCCCGAGCTGCGCGTGCGCGCCAATCCGCTCACGCTCGAGGCGAGCACGGTAGCCGGGTGGGGCAGTGGTGCGCGAGGCCTGAGCCTCGACGCCAATCTGGTGCAGAGTCAGGATGATCCACGCTCGACGCAGGACCGTTTCACGCGGGCAAGCGCCCAGTTGGCATGGAGCGCACGGCCCGGTACGCGGATGCGCACCACCGTGCGTCTCCGCGGCTATCGCGTCATCGACGAGACGCAACAGGATCCGGACGATCGTCGCTACCAGCGTCGGACCGAAGCCCGCGATCGCGGCGGGCGCGCCGATCTGCGCCTCGTGCATGGGGATCCGGCACTGCGCGCGTGGCAGACCGAACTCACGGCCAGCGCCAGCTATGCGGAACAAGTCGGCCGCTATCAGGAACTCATCACGCGCGACATCTTCCCCGTCACCGGCGCCCTGCGCGATACGCTCGCCCCCGGTGTGTACGGTCGCAGTGAGTATCTCACGCAGCTCACCGTCGACGGCCGCCCGCTGAATGTGTACGCGCGGCTCGAAACACGGACCGATGTCCGACGCGGCACGGTTCGGCACCAGCCCGTCGTGGGACTCGAGCTGCGGTACGACGACAACCGGGGAGCGGGTCGCCTCTTCGATCCGATCCAGCCGCCGCGGCAGAACTATGCGGTCGGGGATCGACCGAACAGCTTTGCCACGATCCCCGCGCTCACGCAGTTGGCCGGCTATGGCGAATACCGTGTGCGCGCGCTGGTGCGGCGCCGTGCCCTCGACGTACGACTCGGCGCGCGCCTCGATGCCGTGGATCCGACGTGGCGCGGCGGCGGCACGCACGGCGCCGTGCTAGTGCCGCGACTCTCGGCCACGATGCCACTCACGCGGCATCTCACGCTGCGCGGAGGGCATGGTGTCCTGACGAAGGCGCCGACCCTCTCGCAGCTGTACCCGCTGCCGCGCTACTTCGATCTCATCTCGTTCAACTACTATCCGACGACGCCGGCGGAGCGGCTGGTGCTCTTCACCACCCGTGTGGTCGATCCGCGAAGTGTCGCGCTGTCGTCGGCACGAGCCGCGAAGTCCGAACTGGGCATCGATTGGACGATGCGCGGCGCGAGTGGCACCCTCGCCGCGTTCGCTGAGCGGACCGTTGGGGCGTTCGGGACCACGCGCGTGCCGCTCGGTATTGCGGTGCCCCAGTATCGGGCGACCGCGTTCCCGGCCGGCCGGCCACCCGTCCTCGATCCGACGCCGTTCCGGGTGGACCGCTTCGTCGCGCTGTACGACACACCGCGCAACACACGCGCGTTCCGCACCCGCGGCGTCGAGGTCACGGCCGAAATGCCGGAGTGGCGCCCGGTGCGTACGCAGGCCTCGTTCAGTGGCGCGTGGTTCAACACCGTCGCCACCGACACCGATGTCGACATCCCCGTTGAGCAATTCCTGAGCGGCAGCGTGCAGCCGGAGCGTGTGGGCGTGTACGAGGGTGGTCGCGGCAGCGAAGCCTCACGCGTGCTCACGAGTCTGCGCCTCGTGCATCGGATGCCGGCGCTCGGGTTGGCGGCCTCGGTGCTGTGGCAGACCATCTGGTTCGACGACGACCGCCCCGTCGGACGCCTCGATGGCGTTCCGGTCGGCGTCATCGGTCGTGATGGCGTGGTCCGTTCGCTTACGCGCGAGGAAGCGCTCACGCCTGCCTATGCCGCGTTGGTGCGTCCCGTGTCGCCGCTCGAATCACGATGGGAGCGACGACCCGCGCTCCATCTCGTGAACATGCGGCTCACGAAGACGCTGCCGTGGCGTACGCAGCTCGCGCTCTTCGCCAACAACGCCTTGGCCGATCGCCCGCTCTACCAGCGACAGCGACAGCTCGGCTTCGAGCGGCGGAACGAGCCGCTCTTCTTCGGCATGGAGCTCGTCGTGGCCATGCCATTCGTGTCCTCACACTGAACCACATCATGCATCTCTCTCGAGTTCACCCGCTTTCGGCGCCGCGGCGCCGCGTCGGCCTTGCTTCACTGCTGTCGATCATCGGATTCGGGTTGGCGGCCTGCTCCGACGGCAGCACCGAAGTCCGTACGTTTCCGCTCTCGGTACGCGTCGAGTACCCGGCGACGTATGCCACCGTGGCCGCGACGAATGCGCGTGTCGTGCTCACGAGTACCGAACGCAACACCAGCGATTCGGCCGTCGCGGACGCGCAGGGTGTCGCGACGTTCCCACGCGTACTGCCGGGAACGTACGTCGTCTCCAGCGCCATTGCGCTCACGGCCGATCAGGCGTTCGCGCTGACCGGCCAACGAACGGCGCTCACGCTGAATGCGCTCTCGCCGGCGCGCGCCATTCTCACCGCGCCGACGGAGCCCGTGCGGCAGTCGCTCAGTGGTTCACGCGTCGGTGATCTCGTCATCAAGGAGGTGTACTTCACCGGCTCCCGGACGCCGAGTGGCGGTACGTACTTCAGCGACCAGTTCATCGAGATCTACAACAACGCGACCGACACGATCTTCACCGACGGACTCCTGATCGCCGACACGTATGGTCCGGCCGGACAGATCAATCCGACGACGCTGCCGACCCCGTTTCAAGCGCAGCCCGACGCCGTCTATGTGAGCAGCATCTGGCAGATTCCCGGCACGGGGCGACAGTACCCGCTGCTGCCGGGGCAGAGTCTCATCATCGCGCAGGATGGCATCGATCATCGCAGCGATCCGAACGGCAATCCGGCCAGCCCGGTGAATCTGTCGACCGCCGACTGGGAGACGTACAACGAACGTCCCGATGGGCGTGATCTCGATGCCCCGGCGGTGCGCAATCTGACGCGGCTCGTGTTTCGTGGCGGCTTCGACTGGCTCCTGCCGGTGTTCGGACCCGGTGTCGTGATCTTTCGCGCACCGAACGTCGCGGGTATCGATTCCGTCCTGGTGCCGGGGACCACGAATACGTGGGCATCGCGTATACCGAATGCGCAGGTGATCGATGCGTTCGAAGCTCTGCAGAACGGCAACAGTGGCCCCTACAAGCGTGTCCCGGCCGCACTCGATGCGGGCTATGTCTTCGCCAGCGGTACCTACACGTCGCAGTCGGCGCGTCGCAAAGTCGCGACGGTCATCGGGACCCGTCGCGTGCTGCAGGACACCAATAACGGCAGCAACGACTTCACCATCCTCACGCCGCCTACGCCGAAGGGCTTTGGCACGCCGTGATGGGCATCAGGCGGAGCGTGATCGCTGTGGTGTTCGCGATGCTCGGGGCCAGCGTTGCGCTTCCGGCGCAGTTGGCGCCATCGGCCGAACGCTCTCCGCTGCGTGGGTGTTGTCCGGGGAGCCTCTGGTCGTCGCCGGCACTCGATCGACGCACGCACGATCTGCTGACACCGGACACGCTCTCCGGTGTGGGTCGCGTCGTGCGGAGCGCGGCCGCGTCGGCGGCGTCCCATCCGGGTGACTGGACACGGATCGCCGTCGATATCGCCGGCAGTGCTGGACGTCTGCATCGGCCGCAGGAGGCGGGGCGGTTGAGCGCCGTGGACCTGCGGGCCGAGGGGCAGCGCATGGCCGGCCGGTGGTGGAGCCGTGGCGCGGCATCGTACCGGCGAGGACAGGATCAGGATGTGCAGTGGCGCAACCACGCGGAGCCGTACGCGGGCTTGCCGTACGAGTGGGCGGACTCCGTTGGTGGAACGATGCGCCATGACGCCCTCACCATCGAGGGCGGGCTCGCCACGCCAGACTGGCGTGGATGGCGCGCCGGCCTTCAGCTCGACTACGGCATCGGGCAGGGGGCGCGACGCAACGATCCGCGCCCGCTGTTTCGGCGACGTGTGGCGGAGCTCGCGCCGGGAGTGACGTTCCGCGCGGGTGGACAGGCACTCGCCGCCGGCGTGTTCGTCGGATGGCATCGCGAAGATCTGGAGATCGGTGGCGGCACCAGCACGGAGTTTCCCGTGCTGTTCCGCTTGCGTGGCGTCGGGACGTTCGATCGCACGCAGCTGATCAGCGGAGAGCGGGCGGTGATCGGCGATGTCCTCGGCGGGCACGTCAGCTACGCGTGGGATCGCGGCCCGTGGCACGCGGCCGTAGGCGGCACGTGGCGGGTTGCGGCCGATGCGGTCCGCGACGGCATCGCGGCGCCCGTCAGTGGCGGCGCGGTGCGCCGTGTGCGCCGGGAATTTCGCGGGCAGCTGCAACGCGCGAGCACACGCCGGCCGGTCGAGCTGGCATGGAGTTCGGCGCAGGAGACGGCGCGCGGAACCGATCCCGTGT
>CANGXK010000074.1 GCA_947457715.1 Gemmatimonadota bacterium | reverse complement strand
CGAACCGGCCTTCGGTGGCCAGGCTCAGGGCAATGGCGCCGGAGCCAGTACCGATATCGACCGCGATCCCGCCCGGGTGGCTCGCCGTGAGTCGCAGCGCCTCACCGACCACGATTTCCGTTTCCGGACGCGGAATCAGCACCCGTTGGTCAACGTTGAGCACCAGGTGCCGGAACGGCGCCGTACCCACACAATAGGCCATCGGTTCCCCGCTGGCCCGCCGCTGCGCGGCGACCTCGATGCGCGCCTGCGTGGCGGCCGGCGCGTGAGAGCCGACCGAGAGTAGTCGCCCGAGCTCACCCGGCGCGATATCCAGCACCGCGGCCACCAGCCACCGGGCCTCGCGGTCGGCCTCGGCCTCGGAGAATTCGCCCCCGTCGGCGCCGGCCTCCCGCGCCAGCGCCGGCGACGCCAGCAGCCGCCGCGCGGCGTCGTGCAACACGTCGCGCAGCAGCCGACGGCCGTCGTCAGCCACTCAGGCTCTCTTCCGCGTTCGCCAAGGCGATCGCCTCGAGGAACGGCCCCAGATCGCCGTCGAGCACCCGGTCGATGTCGTACAGCGTGACGCCCACGCGATGATCGGTCACGCGGCCCTGCGGGAAGTTGTAGGTGCGGATCTTGGCCGAGCGATCGCCCGTGGAGACCTGCGATTTCCGCATGCGCGAGCGCTCCGCTTCCTGCTCCGACAGCCGCAGGTCCAGCAACCGCGCCCGCAGCACTTCCATCCCCTTGGCCTTGTTTTGCAGCTGCGACTTCTGATCCTGCTGCGACACCACCAAGCCGGTCGGAATGTGCGTGATGCGCACCGCCGAGTCGGTGGTATTCACGCTCTGCCCACCGGGTCCCGACGAGCGGAACACGTCGATACGCAGATCCTTGTCTTCGATTTTGACGTCGACTTCTTCGGCTTCCGGCAGCACCGCCACCGTGGCCGCCGAGGTGTGAATGCGTCCCTGCGATTCGGTGGCGGGCACGCGCTGCACACGATGCACCCCAGACTCCCAGCGCAGCATGCCGAAGGCCCCGTCGCCGATCACCTTGAACACGGCTTCCTTGACGCCGCCCAACGTACCATCGGAGTAGGAAATGCCTTCGATGCGCCACCCTTTCCGCTCGATGAACCGCGTGTACATGCGCAGCAAGTCGGCGGCGAACAGGGCCGCTTCATCGCCGCCGGTGCCGGCGCGCAGCTCGAAGATGGCCGGGCGGTCGTCTAGCGGGTCGCGCGGAATAAGCAGTGGCAGCAGTGCCTTCTCCAGCGCCGTGCATTCCTGCTCCAGTCGCTCGACTTCAGCCTTGGCCTCGACGGCAAAATCGGCGTCGTCACCATTCATCATGTCCCGGGCCTCGATGAGCTCGGATTCGGCTTTGGTGAAGCGATTTACCTTGTGAACGACTTCGGCGAGACGGTGGTGCTCGCGACCGAGTGCAGCGAGCCGCGGCGCGTCCTTCACCGTTTCCGGATCGGCCAGCAACTGCTCCACTTCGGTGGCGCGACGCAGCGCGTCGGCCATGCGGTCGCGAAGATGGGTCAGCATTGAGTGGATGTGCTCGAGTTCGTAAGGCGTCGTGAGACCGATCGCGGCGAGGCACGTGATGTGCATCGCACTCGTCAGACGGATCGGCAGTAGCGGCCGACGCGCGGACCGATATGGATGTCGCGGGTATCATCGCAAGATAACTGCGTCTGACCATCCAGAGCAGGTTCCGATGCCTCGACTGTCCGCCGGCCTCCATTCTCCACCTTGGTACCTTCGCGGGATCCCGCGAGGGCACCGCCCCCGAGGTGATCTACGATGGTAACGTTCGGAACTACTCCTCTGCGACTCACGCCGCCCACGCTGAGCGTTTCCCTCGATCGGATCACCGACTTTCTCGCCACGGTCCCACTGTTTCGTGAACTCGAGCGTTCGGCGGTTCGCGGTTTTGCCGAGCTCACCCGTGAACAGCGTTTTGCCAAGGGAGCGATCATCGTCACCGAAGGCGACCCCGGCGACGCGCTGTTTGTTGTGCGCACCGGGGAAGTCAAAGTCGTGCTCATCGGCGACGACGGGCGGGAGATCATTCTCGACGTCCTCGGCATCGGCGACCACTTCGGCGAGCTGTCGCTGATCGACGGTCGTCCCCGTTCGGCCCACGTGGTCGCGACCCAGCCGTCCAGCCTCTTGGTGCTGCGGCGCGCCGATTTCCGCCGCCAGGTGGAAACGAGCCCGTCGGTGGCGTGGGGGCTCATGGTCGAACTGTCCCGCCGTCTCCGTCAGGCCGACGGGACCATTGGGAGCCTCGTGTTGCTCGACGTGCCGGGCCGTGTGGCCAAGGTGCTGTTGGAGCACGCCACGCCGGGTGAACCGGCCACGTTGGTCAAGCAGCTCACGCACCAGACGATCGCGCAGATGATCGGCGCCAGCCGCGAGACGGTATCGCGCGCCATGGCGGAGTTTCAGGATAAGGGGCTGATCTCGGTGCAACGCCGCGTGGTGACGATCATCAATCGCGCCGCCCTCGAGGCCCGCGCGCGCGTGCGCGGCTGATTACCTCCCCGACGGGCCGCTGTTTCCCACCGCTGACGAGCTACGCCGACGAGCTACGCCGACGAGCTACGCCGACGAGCTACGCCGACGAGCTACGCCGACGAGCTACGCCGCGCCCCACCCGCCGCCGCCGGGCGTCTCGATCGTCAGCACGTCACCCGCGTTCATGCTCACCCGGCACTTGGCTGGCAGCAGCTCGCCGTTCAGCAGGTTCCGACCCGGCTGCGCATCGTGGCCACCATTCGCCCCCGGTGGCGCCACGCGGCGACGCTCGGTGAGCAGCGTGGCCGTGCACGGCACCATCGCCTGATACCGACGCACAATCCCATCGCCGCCGCGGCCCGCGCCGGCCCCACCGCTGCCCCGACGCACCGAATATTCCACCACGCGCAGCGGATACGCGCGCTCGAGTGATTCCACCGGCGTGTTGCGCGTGTTGCTCATCCCCACGTGCACCGCGTCGGGTCCGTCGCCGCGCGCGCTGCCGCCCTGCCCGCCGCCGAGCGTTTCATAGAAGCTCCACCCCGGCGCGCCCAGCGTGACGTTGTTCATCGTGCCCTGACCGCAGGCCGGAATCGGCAAGTCGTGTACACCGATGCCGGCGGCCGCCGCCGACAGCGCGGCGAAGCACACATCGGTCATGCGCTGCGACAGCTCCACATTGCCCGCCGCGACCGCGCTCGGCCGCTTCGCGTTCGCCACGCAATCGTCGGGGATCGTGAGAACGAGCGCCCGCGCCACCCCGTCGTTCACCGGCACATCATCGTCGCACAACACGCGCAGCACGAACACCGCCGCCGCACGCGCCACGGCCGGCGGCGCATTCACGTTACCGCGTACCGCGGGTGACGTTCCCGTGAGATCCAGATGCAACGTGGCGTCCTTCACGCGCACATGGACCACCACCGGAATCGGTGCGTCGCTTACCCCGTCTCCCTCGAGTGCGTCGGCGGCGCGTCCTTCGGCACCTTCCAGCAGCTCGAGGCGCGCCCGCACGCGACGCTCGGTGTAATCGAGCAGCGCATTCACCGCGTCACCCAGCACGTCGGCGCCAAGTCGGGCATACAACGCCTGCCATCCCGTGCGACCGGCCGCACACGCCGCCCGCTGGGCACGCAGATCACCCTCACGCTCTTCGGGCGTGCGCACATTCGCGAGCACCAGCCGCATCACGTCGTCTTGCGCCACGCCAGCGCGCTCGATGCGCACCGGCGGCACGATGAGGCCTTCCTGAAACAGCTCGGTGGCGCCGAACGGCATGCTGCCCGGACTCATGCCACCCACGTCCGCGTGATGCGCCCGCACCGCCGCGTAGCCGATGATGCGAGTGGCATCGTGTCCATCGGCGATTACCTCGACCATCGTGAGGTCGGGCAGATGCGAACCGCCGTGCGACGGATCATTGAGGAGAAACACATCGCCCGGCGCTGCGCCACAGGCGCGTACGGCGGCCACCGACTCCGGCATCGCGCCCAGGTGCACCGGGATGTGCGCCGCCTGAGCCACCATACGCCCGTCGGCATCGAACAACGCACAGCTGGCATCGCGGCGCTCGCGGATGTTGGGCGAAATGCTGCTGCGTTCCAGCAGACCGCCCATCTCCTCGGCCAGCATCGCGACGCCCTGCGAAAACACCGTGAGTTCGAGGGCGTCGAAACGCGCGCGCGCCGGCCTCATAGCGTGTCCGCCTCGCGTGCGGGATATCCAGCCTGCACCACCGCATGCCGGCAACGCACCATCCACGCGTTCTGCAAGTCCGCCATCTTCGCCCCCTTGCCACGATCGGGCGCCATCGACAGCAGCCCCTGCGCCGACGGATGCGGCAGCGCGCGACGCGCCAATGCCGGCATCGGGGTGCGCTTGAACAGCGTGTCGATCGTGCGGGTGGCGACGCGACCGAGGGTGACAATGCCCGAGAGTCCACGCGCGCGCAGCATGGTGATGTCACCCGTGAGGCGGCCGAGGTTCGCGGTGCCTTCGAGCTCCGAACGCGTCGGGGCGCGAAAGGTCGCCCCGTCGTCGGTCGGACAGCAGTCGAACGCATTCCCCAGAGCCACCCCCTGTGCGATCGGCACGATGCCATTCGCCGCGAACAGCGCGCCATCCCACTCCATCCCGTCAATGCCCGGCGGTAGCGACATCGCACCGAGGCGAACGAGCACGTCGTAGAGCACCTTGCCGGCGGCATCGCCGAGGAACGGCACGCCGCTCTTGTCCGCGCCACGCGGACCGGGCGCTTCGCCGACCAGCAGCACAGACACGGGACCTGCGAAGGGCATCAGCATCGGCACGGGCGTGCCGAGAATGCGTCCGAGGTGCGCGGTCGTCGACCTCGTCATCGTTGCTGCTCCAGCATCCACCCTCCGATCTCCAGCGATCGCGCCGTCCAGCCCGGAGCGATCCGCATGGTCGCATCCGGCAATCGTACGACGGCTGGCCCCTCCAACACCCGTGCCATGGCGCGACCGTCATCCACCTCATCGGCCAACACACCCTCGCGCGCGGGACGCGCGAAGTGCACCGGCCACGGCGCGCTGCTGAGCGTCGTGCGGGCACTGATAAACTCAACCGGGCGGTTCAGTATAAAACCAGCCCGTTGCTCATGACGCGCCACAAACCGTTCCGCGACGTCGGTGGGTGCATCACCCGGCTGCACCGTGATGTCGAGTTCATATCCCTGCCCTTCATAGCGCGCCCGCAGCCACCAGCGCACGGCGAGGGACGAGGCGTCGTCGCCGTCGGTGCGCAGCGCGCGCGCCTCCCGCTCAAGCAGGATCGCCAAGGAGGCCGCACTCATCGCGTCGGCTCCTTGCATCACGCTTACCAACGACTCGCGGCGCTCCGGCGCCAACGCAAGTCCCACCGCGCTCAACACACCCGCGTGCGGCGGCACGATCACGTGGGTCATCCCCAAGCGCTCGGCCAGTCCGCAGGCATGCAGCGGACCGCCGCCGCCGAACGCGATGAGTGGCACGTCACGCGGGTCGACCCCGCGCTCCACCGACACCCGGCGTAACGCGCGCGCCATGGTGGCATCGGCGGTCGCGATGATGGCCTCGGCCGCCCGTTCCATCGACACGCCCAGCGGCGCGGCAATGGTGTCCACGGCGGCTCGTGCGCGGTCGAGGCTGATGTGCACCCCGCCACTCCACTCGCCGGGTGCGATGGTGCCCAGCACCACGTGCGCGTCGGTCACGGTGGGGCGCACACCACCGCGTCCGTACGCCGCCGGACCGGGAGAAGCCCCCGCGCTCATCGGGCCCGTGCGCAGGGCACCGCCGTCGTCGAGCCAGGCGATGCTGCCACCACCGGCCGCCACCGCCTCCACCAGAACGCGCGGCAACGCAATCGGCACCCCGGCCACCGCACCACCACGCTCCACCAAGGGCTCACCGTCCTCCACCAATCCGACATCGGCACTGGTACCACCGATATCGATCGTGAGCGCACGGGAAACGCCAAGGGTACGTGCAATCGCCGCCGCCCCCGTGACGCCGCCGGCGGGGCCAGAGAGCGCCAGCGCGGCGGCATGCGACGCCGCATCATGTGCCGACAACGTGCCACCGGCCGACGTCATCACGCGCGGCGCCGGATACTCATGCTGCGCCAGCCGTTCGGACAGCCCCGACAGATAGCGGCGTACGGCCGGGCGCGCGTAGGCCTCGGCCACCGTAGTGGCCATCCGCTCGTATTCACGAATCTCCGGCAATGCTTCGTGCGAGCACACGACGTCGGCGGCAAGCCCCGCCTCCAGCAGCGCTGCACGCAGGGCTTCGCGCAGCGCGCGCTCGTGCGACGGATCGCCGTACGCGTGCAGCAGCGTGATCGCCACCGTCTCCGGTTGCTGCGCCTTCACCGCCTTCACCACCTCGGCGATGGCCTCGTCGGTGAGGGCCATCGCGACGCCGTCGGGCGTGATGCGCTCGGGCACCGGAATCACCTGCGCCGGCTCCACCAGCGGGCGCGGATGATGCTTGGCCAGGTCATACAGCGCGGCGCGTTCCTGTCGGCGCAGCTCGAGCAGATCCGTAAAGCCCGCGGTGGCACACGCCACCACGCGGGCGCCCGCGCGCTCGAGCAGCAGATTGGTGACCACCGTGGTGCCGTGCGCGATATGCGCGATCTGCGAGCCGTTCAGTGCCGCCACGCGCAATGCCTCCAGCACACCGGCCGCGCGATCCGTGGCCACGCTGAGCACCTTTGACGTATGCACGGTGCCGTCGCCGTGCAACGCGGCAAGGTCGGTGAACGTGCCACCCACGTCGATACCGACCGCGATGCGAGGGATGGTCATCGCGGCGTACCGGCAGAGCGAGCATGCGTGCGGAGTCGCAGCACCGCCATGGCGAACGCCACGTGCACCGGCACGACGACCGCCAGCACCACCCCGCTCTGTTGAGACCACGACGGCACGAGCTGCAACAGCAACCCGACCACCGACAGCAGCGCAACCAAGGCGGACACGCCCAATGCTGCGCGAGTTTGCACGCCACGCCACAGCGCCATCGTGATCACGACGGCGGCGAACAACATGAGCGGATGCAGTTGCAACACGGTGAGATTCGCACCCATGTACGGGATGTGCTTGGTGACGGTACCGGCCAACAGCAGCGCCGTCCCGAGCAGGCCGCCGACACCGAACCACAACGCGGCAAAGGCGGCCACCGCCATGCGCGCGATACCGGAAGCCGCGCCAGCCAGCAGCATGACGAACGCCGCCAACACCACGCCGAGCACCAGCGCCATCGGCACGCGCGACGGCGCCTGATCGGACATGGGCACGCGATCGGAGGTGAACAGCACGGAGTCACTGGCGACAAGCTTCACCGGAGCGTCGCCCGCACGCGTCACGGTCAGCGCGGCCAGATGCTGCGCCAGCAGCTCGGGAAGGAACGACTCTTCCCACTTGGTCAGCACGTGATCGGCGTTGCGGCCGAGTGCGACCTGAATGCCTGGATACACGAGCGGATCGCTGGCGGTGATGCGCGCCGTTTCATTGCGCCAGGTGCGGCCGGTGCCGGGCACGGCGAACGGCGCTTCCAGCTGTCCGTTCAGCGCCCAATTCAGCAGGTCGCGCACGCGCGTGGCGCAGTTGTCAGCGTAATAGTCGTAGCGGTAGTACTTGTTCGCGTCCTGCGCGTTCCAGCTCACGAAGTCGGCGATCGCGCCGCGCTGCACCGCCGTGAGTTGCAACGCCTGCTTGCGAATCGTGCGATTCTCACCCATGTAGGCGGCGTTGAAATCGGCCGTGCGATAGCCCGCCATCCAGTACTTCGTATCGCCGGTGAGAAACCGCCCGAGAAAATTGGGCTGATTGAAATCGAACATGCCCCAGTTGAAGGCGATGTCCTGCCCGGTGGTGCTGTCGGTGAGCGCCAACGCGATGTGTCCGAATTTCTCGAACACGAACTCGCCCGGCCCGTACGTGATGATGGCCACCGATAGGCGCGCGCCGCGTTCGGCACGCGCGCTGTCGAGCGTGGCCGACACACCAGGCGCCGGCGGCATGGGCGTTGGCGCCACCTCCGTGGCTTGCGCCGCGAGCGCCGACGACGCGACCAGCGCCGACGTCGCGATGGCGCGCCGCAGTGCCGTCACCACCATCAAAAGCGGATCTCTTTCCCGTCGTCGGCGGCCTTGTAGATCGCCTCGACCACCTTTTGCACCAGCACCTGGTCCGTGGGCGGCTCGTACGGCGCCTCGCCGTTGATGACCGCGAGGAAGTGCGCGATTTCCGCCCGATAGCTCTGCAGGAACGGACTTTCGCGCGCCGCCGCACCCGAGGGCGACACGTCCACCGCGCGTCCGTTCAGTTCCTTGGTCACGCGCAACGGCGCCAGTCGTGCCGAACCGCGCGTGGCGTGCACTTCAAACCACCAGCGGTCGTCGTCGCCGACGTACGACCACGACACATCGATGTTGAGCACGAGACCGTTCTCGCACTCGAGGAACACCTGCATTGCATCCTCGACCGAACCGGCGGCGCGACCGCGCCGCATCGACGACACGACACGGATCGGACTCGGACCGTCGGCCAGCCACATGGCCAGATCAAGCAGCGGGAACCCGTGCTCGAGGAACACGCCGCCACCGGACTCGGCACGACGATTGCGCCACCCGTCGGCGGTGTGCTTTACATGCAGCGAACCGGCGCGAATGGAGGTGACCTGCCCCAACTCCGCATTGCGGATAAACTGATCGAGCGCCTGCACGTCGGAGCGGAACCGATAATTGTGCCCGACCACCAACCGGCGATCCGCTTTCTGCGCCGCCGACAGACACCGTTCAATGCCGCGCGTGGAGAGCGACAACGGACGCTCGCAGAGCACGTGCAGCTTCGCCCGCAGTGCCGACAGCACGTGCGGCTCGTGCAGGTGATTGGGGGTGGCAATGACGACCGCGTCGAGTTCATCGCTGTCGAGCAGTTCCTCGAAGTCGGTGAACACGTCGGGCACGTCGAACCGGTCGGCCAGCGCACGCGCCTTGGCCGCATCGTTATCACACAACGCGACCAGCTTGGCGCCGCGCAGCTTGGACAGAACTGGGATGTGCGTCAGCTGGGCAATCGCACCCGTGCCGACGACGGCGATACGGACGCCGTCTTTCATTCACGCCTCCGGAGATGACAGATCAGTCGGCAAACCCGACGACGGTCCCCGGATAGTAATGACGCAGGATCGTGCGCGCGTCGATGCCGGCCCGTGACCGGCCGATCGCTCCCCACTGACACATCCCCACTCCGTGGCCGTTGCCGTGACCGCGCAGGCTGACACCGGACAGGTGTCCACGTGCACGGGATGCGCGATCGACTGAAAAGTACGTGCTGGACAGGATTGCGCCACGCGTATCGCGCAGCACATTGCGAATCTCGTTGTGGCGTACGGTGACCTCGCCGCGATCAGTGCGCAGCACCAGCACCGTCGCCCGCCCGGAGGCCGTCCGGCCGGCCACGCGCAT
>CANGXK010000073.1 GCA_947457715.1 Gemmatimonadota bacterium | reverse complement strand
TTCGCGCTGGCGGGACCGCGCTTGCAGGCGCTCGCGGCTGGCGGGGTGACGACCGTCGAAATCAAGTCCGGCTACGGGCTCTCTGTCCACGACGAGCTGCGCACGTTGCGCGTCATCGCGAGGCTGGCCGAGGCCGGTCCGCTGAACATCGTGGCCACCTGCTTGGGGGCGCACGAAGTCCCGCTCGAGTATCGTGACCGTCCGAACGGACGCAACGCGTGGATCGAGTGCCTCATCCACGAGCTGTATCCGGCGGTCGCCGCCGACGGCCTGGCGCGTTTCGCTGACGTGTTCTGCGAGCCGGGGGTCTTCGACGTGGCCGAAACGCGCCGACTCTTGGAGGCGGCGCGCGGGCACGGGCTGCAACTCAAGATGCACGCGGACGAATTGCACGATGGCGGCGCTGCGGTTCTGGCCGCCGAACTCGGGGCCACCAGCGCCGATCACCTGGCGGCCATCTCTCCGGCAGGGATTGCCGCGCTGGCGGCGGCACCTACGGTGGCGACACTGCTTCCAGCGACGATGCTGTTTCTGGGCACCGGACGGCAGGCGCCGGCCCGGGCGCTGATCGACGCGGGCGCAGCCGTCGCAGTCGCCACCGATCTGAACCCGGGCACGTCTCCCCTCCAGTCGTTCCCGCTGGTGCTGACGCTCGCCGTGAGTCAACTTCGCCTCTCAGCGGCCGAGGCGTGGATCGCCGGTACCGTGAACGGGGCGGCCGCGCTCGGCTTGGCCGGGATCACTGGCCAGCTAACCGAGGGTTTTCGCGCGGATATCGCGGTGCACGCCGCCGACGACTTCCGGGCGCTGCCCTACTGGTTTGGCGAGCGTCTCTGTCGAGTGGCGTGGGCGGGCGGAAGGGTGTGTCACTCCTCGACGTGACCCCTCGCCTCCCTAGGCGGAGTCTTGATGAATTGCGAAGGCTCGGTAGACCAGCACGCAACGGCTCGCGCGGGCGCCGCGTACGTGAAAGCGATCGAGGTGATGCCCGACATGGTGCCGGTCGCTGTGCAACAGCCCCCGGTTCGCCTTGAGCCGCACGGCTGTGTCCTTCCGCCCGCTATTGGTGATGCTGTCGCTTCCGGTCGCCGCCGTGGCCGCTGAGGCGCGATTGGTGGTGACGTCCACGCTGGCGCCGATAGCGCCGACACACGGGTTCAGGTCGCACCCGAGCGGGTCGCCGTCCACGAGAAACACCTCGGGTTGTCAGTCCGGATGCCGGATCCGCTACGCCTTCGCGTCGCCTACCGGGATCTGGCGGACTGGCGTCGGGACGACGACGCCCAGGTCATGGCGCGGATGCGCCTGCGGGAGCCTGCAGTCAGCGGCGACGCGCCGGCGGATTCCGATGTGTGGCTCAGGCACTTTTAGGAGGCGCGCGCGTTTAGCGGGAGTGGATGATCACGAGCGTCATGGCGACCTCGGCATAGCCTTCAAGGAGATGGGTCTGCTGGATGATGGGAACGCCGGGGTCCAGAAAGTGTTGAGATGTCGGCCGCAGCGGCTTTCGACGTACGAGGCCTTGGGGCAATGTTCCGTGAAGCCGAGACGGCGCCAGGTGGCCGACTCGGTGGTGTCTCGGGTCCTTCACGGCCGGGGTTGGGTGACCAGCAACGGGTCGGAGTACCCTTCCTTCTCGCATTTTCATGCGAAGCCATCCAGCGCGGGGGCGACGCGCGTGGCTATTATCAGCGTGTGTACGCGACCGACATTCCTTTCCGTGACGCTGCCGCCAGACTGGCGGCGCTCGACCAGGTAGCGCGATGACGCTTTCCACGCGGACGCCGACGGCGTTGGCGGCGGCCCTGCGTGACATTCAGGCGCCCGTGCAGGACGATTTGTCCAAGGTGTCGCAGGAGTTATGGCGCATCGTGTCAGCGGATGTGCCGCTGGTGACTGAGGTGCAGGAGCATCTGATGGGCATGAAGGGGAAACTCTTTCGGCCCACTCTGCTCCTGCTGTCGAGCAGCGTCGAACAGGAGCCGCCATCCAAGGCGATTACGTTCGCCGCGATCATCGAGCTCATTCATCTGGCCACGCTCGTACACGATGATGCCGTCGACCACTCGGCCCTTCGACGAGGCATGCCGACCGTCAATTCGCTGTTCAGTCATCAGGTCTCCGTGATCATGGGTGACTACCTCTACCTGCGTGCGCTGCGTGAGCTCGTGACCCTCGGCGATCTCGAAGCGATGAAGGCGGTGACGCACGCGTCGAACGAAATGACGCTTGGTGAGATCCGGCAGCTCTCCGCCTACGATGCGCTGGCCTTCACCGAACGCGACTACGACACACTGATTCGCGCGAAGACCGCCTCGCTGTTCATGGCCTCCTGCGAGGTCGGCGCGCTCTGCGGAGCGCCGACGCATCGGGAGTCGCTGGTGCGGTTCGGTGAGCGGCTGGGAATGGCCTTCCAGGTCGCGGACGATCTGCTGGACTATACGGAAGGGCAGGAGATGACCGGAAAACCGAGTGGGCTCGACCTGAAGGAGCACAAAGTCACCCTCCCGTTGATTGCCGCGCTCCGCGAGATGCCAGCCTCGGCGCGTGCTCGAGTGGAAGCGCTCTTTGCTGCAGCGGAGCCGGAAGACGAGGCCATCGCCGAGGTCGTTGAGATTGTTCGCGATCATGGCGGACTCGAGTACGCCCGCCGACGTGCCGATCAGTTTTCCCGTGAAGCCGAGGATGCGCTCGCTGGCCTGCCAGACAGTGCCGCGCGTAGTTCGCTCGAAGATGCGATTGCTTATGTCGTCGAGCGGCGCTGGTGATGGCCCGCGGACCATCAAAGCACCGTCCGGTGTTCCATCTTCTGGTGCTCGCCTCCGGCTTCGTCGTGGGAGGGCTGCTCACTCAGGTGGCTCGGCGGTTTTTGCCGGCCGGAGCCGTGAAGGAGTTCCTGACCACTGGGGTCACACCGGCGGTCGGGCCCCTTCCCGTCGACCTGATTATATTGAAGTTCGCTGTTGGACCTATCGCCCTGGATGTCTCGCTCTTGAGCCTCCTGGGAGTCTTGATCGCCTACCTGATCGCGCGGTCCCTCTTCTAGGAGTTTCTCATGGGCTTACAGAATTTCGGTTTCATGGAGATCATGATCATTCTGGTGATCGTGCTCCTCCTATTCGGTGCAAAGCGCATCCCCGAAATCGCCGGATCGTTCGGCAAGGGCATAAACGAGTTCAAGCGCAATCTCAGTGACGCACAGCGGCAGATCACCGAGCCCGCGCCGCGTAACGATCGCGTCGGTGTTGGGTCGGCGGAGTCAATGACGACCGAAGAAGAGCGCCCCGAGCCGAAGCGTCTGCTCCACTAATCGGTTCGCTCGCCCAAAGAAAAGCCCCCGCGATGCCTGGCATCGCGGGGGCTTTCAATCTCAGGCCGTTCGGTCAGACGCCCGACTGGCGACGCAGGGCCGACAGCACCGACGGACGCTTGTCGACGATCTTGACACTTTCCCGCAGGTTCGTGAGAAATTCGTCTACGCGCTGCTGCCGTAGCGACTGCAACTGCTGCTGACGCTGGGTGGGCTTGTCGGCTTCAAACGCTGGACGGCTCGCATCGGTGCGGCTGTCAACCCGAAGAACAACCACGCCGTCCACCGCCTTGAACGGACCGCCAACCTGTCCAACCGGCACGGTGAACGCCGCACCGATCGCGGGCTCAAACTGGCCCATGCCGGGAACCGCGTCGACGCGTGAGAACACCGGCGACTTCTCGACCGACAAACTGCGCTGCGCGGCCGCCGCTTCCAACGACGAGGTGCGAGCCGCCGTCACGATCTGCTGGGCGATTGGACGCAGCTTCTCGATGCGCTTGTCCTTGGCGAGGCGACGTCGAATGTCGTCTTTGACCTCGGAGAGCGGCTGCTGGCCACCCGGTGTCAGCGAGTCGACACGTGCTAGGTAGTAGGCTTCCGGCGCGTCGAACAGATCGCTGGTTTCACCCGGACGAACACCGGAGAATGCCCACGCGCTGACGCTTGGGACGTAACGGCCGGCGTACGAGAGCGGCTCCTTCTCGAAAACCACCATGGAGGCCGGCGAGAGGCCGAGCGTCTTGGCCGCATCGTCGAACAGCTTCGGGTCTTCCTGGCTGCCGGCCTTGCTGGCCAACGAGTCGGCTCGGCGGTCGGTGCGCGTCGCACTGGAATCACTCTGGCCGATCGATACGAGCAGGTGGCGCACGTCGAGCGTGTCACCCTTCTTCTCCTCGACACGGATCAAGTGCCAGCCGAATGGCGTGAGAACCGGCTGCGACAACTCACCCGTCGCCAAGCCGTACATCGCGGTCTCGAAGTTCGGTGTGAAGCGGCCACGACCGCCCTTGCCGAGCGATCCGCCGTTGGCTCCTGACACGCTGTCGCTCGATTCGCGCTTGGCCACGTCTTCGAACTTGGCGCCAGCAACGATTTCGGCCCGCAGCTTTTCGATCCGCGCCTTGGCATCGGCCGAGTCTGCTGCTGTTACGGATCGCGGCACCGTCAGGAGCGAGACGACGGCACGGCCGGGACGCGTGAACCGCTTCTTGTTACGGTCGAAGAACTGCGAGATCTCGGCGTCTGAAACTGCGACGGCCGTGTCCGTCAGGGTGCTCAGTCCGACCAATACGTAGCTGACCTGAGCGCTGTCATGACGGTCGCGATAGATCTGCCACAGGCGCTCGTCCGAGACGTACGCATCGGATGCGATCTGGTCGAAGAGCTTCTGCTTGGGGATCTCGTTGCGATAGTACGCCTCGAGACCCGCCAGCATACCGGACTGCCTCGCCATCGGGCTGGCAAGTAAGCGCTGGTACTTGGCGAGGTCGAAACGGCCGTCGGTCTGGAGATCCGGCGACTGCATTGCTTGCGGCGGGGGAGCAAGCCGTGCCGCTTCGAGGATTTCGTCGTCCGTGACCGTGACGCCACGACGCTTGAATTCCTGCTTGAGCAGCAGATCCGTCACTAATTCGTCGTACGCACGATCTTCGAGCGTTTTGCGCTCGTCGAGCGTGATTCCACGACCGAGCTGCTGTTGCTGCTGCTGCTCGAGGGAATTCACGGCATTCTGCCACGACGTCAGCAGGATCTCTTCGCCGTTCACCGTCGCAATGGCGGTGGAGGTCGTCACGGGCGAGCGGCCGGCGAGACCAGAGGTCTCATACAACAGGAAACTGCCGACGAAAGCCACGATCAGCACGATCCAGATGTATTTCGCGGCGCTCCGCATCGATTGCAGCACGGGGCGAGACTCCTTGGGGCGGGAAAGCTGGAAAACAGAAAGGCACACGCACCTCCATGGGAGAGGCGTATGCCGCAGAGTTGGGAAAGCTAGCCGCCGCGAGTCGTGAATAGCAAGACAAGCCGGGATGCTGCACCACGTCATCACGAATGCCTTCCCGTAACGGCCACGGCTAATAACTTGTGTTTCGGTGCCTGTTACCCGGTTGGAGCCGGCATCGCGCATCGGGCCGGGAAACATCACCCTGAGGGCACTCGACGGATGAGCACTGCTGCCCGGATCGACGAGCTCCGGAATAAGTTCGAGGAGAACCCGCGCCGCTACTTCGCCTCCTTGGCGAGCGAACTGCGAAGGGCGGGGAGTCTCTCGGAGGCAATTGCCCTCAGTCGGGCGTTTCTGCTCGAACAGCCCGATCACATGAGCGGGCACATCGTGTTTGGGGAGGTCTTGTACGCGGTGGGCGACTTGTCGGGGGCGCGCGCAGTGTTCGAGCAAGCGCTGGCCCTCGACCCCGAAAACGAGAAGGCCCTTGGGCACCTGGGCGATATCGCCAAGCGGGAAGGGGACACCGACGGTGCCCGCCGCTGGTACGAGCGCGTGCTCAAAGCCGATCCCTGGAACGATGGCATCGCGGCCCAGCTGGCAACCCTCGTGCGCCCGGAGAACGTCGCGCCAGTGGTGCCTGGGCCATCGGCCCTCCGAGCCGCGTCGGGCGTCGGGGAGGCCGGAGCCAACGAGGCAAGCGCCACGGCATATCAGGCGCCTGAGCCCGAGCTGCTTGACCTCGACGCCATCGAAGCCGCCGGTGAGGACGGGTGCGATGACCTGCCCAAACCGGTGGCTGCGCCATCGGCGGAGCAGAGCGCCGACGAGGTTGACGATGACCCGTTCGGGTTCGCGGGCGAGGGCTCTGACCTCGTTCCCGATCTGGATTCAGACGCTGGCGCCGAAGCGCTCCCGTTTGAGTGGGGGCTGATCGCCCCCGAGTGGTCCGATACCTCCGAGCTGCTCGCGAGGGTGTCGGTGCCCGGGAGCGTTACGCCCGCGTTCGTGGCGACGCTCTCGTCAGACGCCGTTGCGGCGTTCGGGGTCGAACCCGGCGAGGTACTGCCGACGGCGGCAATCGAACCGGATGGCGCCTTCGCTTTCGAGATCACGACGGACGTGGAGCCTTCGCGCTGGGCCCTCGCCGAGTCTGCGGTCAAACCGGGAGGCAATGTGGGGGGCGAGCCCGTCGCGGACATCGAGGACATCGAGGACATCGAGGACATCGAGGACATCGTGGAACCGTCGATCGATGCAGCAGAGGCGGCACCCGAACCGGATTTGGTCGAGGCGAGCGTTGCGGATGCCATGCAGCAGGAACACCACCCAGCCTTCGTGACGGAGACGATGGGGGAACTGCTCGTGTCGCAAGGCTTCACGGCGCGCGCGATCACGGTTTACACGGCGCTGGTGGCTCGGCGGCCGCATGATTTGGTCTTGACGTCCCGACTGGCCGAATTGGTCGAGCGTTTGGCCGAGGAGTCCGCCCGGGTCGCGGGGGCCGTGCCAACGCCGGCCGTGTCGCGTCGCGTGGCGCCGCTGTTTTCGCCCCCGTCCACAGCAACGTCGATGTCCTCTCCCCGGATTGAGGAATCCACGTTCGAGGAGGGGCCGATCGCACGTCTAACGGCGAGGGAGCGCTTCGCCGAGTTGGCGGCGCGCCGCGTGCACCAAACTACCCACCCGCGCGCGTCGGTTGCTGCCGACACGTCGGCCGACAGTCTGGCGTCACTCTTCGGTGCAGGGGCGTCGGTCAGTGCGAGGGCCGCCGCGCGGGCACTCGCCGATGCCTTCGGGTCGAGCGATGGCGCCAGCCATTTCGGCGGCGATCAGCCGGTCGAGCATACGGTACTCCGCGGCGCAACTCGGTTTCCAATACTGACGAGCTCGGCGATGCCGGTCGCGGCGGCTTCGGTATCGGCGGGCACGGGGGAACCGTACGCCGTCGATCCTTTCGTTGCCGACCCGGCAGCCCGTCAGGTGCCACATCATCCCCCCGCGGAGTTGCTGGTGAACTCGTCAGGCTCGTCGGTAAGTGCCACCGTACGCTCCGGCCCGTCCCATGCGGTCGCCCCCCATACGGAAAGTGATGATCTCGCGCGGTTCTCCGGCTGGCTGAAAGGACTCGGCAATACATGATCATCGGGATTCTCAACGGTCCGAATCTGAACCTGCTGGGTACGCGTGAGCCACACATCTACGGCTCCGCGACCCTCGACGACATCAATACCGCCCTGGCGTCCGTCGCCACGGGTCTCGGCGTGGAGCTGCGTACGGCACAGTCGAATGTCGAGGGGATCCTGATTGACACCCTGCACACGTGGCGTGGTGTTGTACAAGGAGTGGTCGTGAACGCCGGCGCGTACACGCACACGAGTCTCGCCCTGCGCGATGCGTTTGCCGCTACCGCCTTGCCGTATGTCGAGATCCATATCTCGAACGTGTACGCGCGCGAGCCCGAGCGGCATCACAGCATGCTGGCCAGCGCGGCTATCGGGACGGTGACCGGCCTCGGCGCCGAGGGATACGAGTTCGCGCTGCGTGGGCTGGTGTCGGCCCTCCGGCGCCGGTGAACACTGCGGGCATCGAGGTGATCGCCGGCAACGTGGCGGCCGCCGCAGGAAGTGCCGCCGACTACCGGCCAGCGCGCCTCGCGGCGATCCGCGATGCGCTCGCTAGGGCCGATCTCGATGCGCTGTTGGTGACGGCGCTGCCGAATGTTCGCTATCTCACCGGATTTTCCGGCAGCAACGCGCTTTTGCTGATCACGGCGAAAGACCAGGTGCTGCTGACCGACTTCCGGTACGCCACCCAAGTCGAAGAGGAAGTCGGCGCAGCCGCCACCGTGCGCATTGAACGCACGAACCTGTGGACCGGGCTCTGGGCGCAGCTGGCGGGACTACACGGCACCGAACGCATCGGGTTCGAATCGATGCACCTGATGCATCGGGACTTCGCGCGACTGCTCGAGCAGGGGGCGCGTTGGTCATGGCGGCCGACGATCGACGTCGTCGAACCTCTGCGTGCCCTGAAGGACGCCGGGGAAATCGCCCACATCGAGCGCGCGGTCGCGATCGCGGAGGCGGCCCTGCGCGCCACCGTGCCGATGCTCCATCCGGGCCTCACGGAAACGGCCGTCGCAGGCATTCTGGAGCGACATTTGCGCGACGCCGGAAGCGAGGCCTTTCCGTTCCCCAGTATCGTTGCGTCGGGGCCGCGTTCGGCGCTGCCGCACGCGCGGGCGGGTGAGCGTGTGCTCGATACCGGCGATTTCGTCCTGCTCGACTTCGGCGCCGTAACGGCTGGGTATTGCTCCGATATCACGCGTACGTTCGTGATTGGGCGCGCGTCGGATGACCAGCGAGAGGTCTATGGCACCGTCCTGGAAGCGAATCGGCGCGCTTCGGGCGCGCTTCGGGCCGGTATGACGGGGATGGCTGCAGATGCGGTGGCAAGAGACTACATTGCGGCTCGCGGTTTTGGTGAAGCGTTCGGACATTCGCTCGGTCATGGGATCGGGCTGGAAGTGCACGAAGCGCCTCGCTTGGCCCGCGTCGTCGAGTCTCCCCTCGCTGCCGGAATGGTCGTGACGATCGAGCCCGGGATCTATCGGGCTGGCTGGGGTGGGGTGAGAATCGAGGATGACGTGTTTTTATCAGATGCCGGTCCGAGAGTCCTGACCGGATTCCCGCGCGACCTGCACGAGCTCTCCTGATTTCTGTACGCTAGGCGCTCTCCGCGCTGACGATTCCCTTCCACTCCCCCGCCATGATCGACCTGCGCTACGTGAAGAAGCTGATCGAGATGCTCGACGGCTCCACGGTGGATTCCATCGAGATCTCCTCAGACAAGGGGATGAAGCTCCGAATCTCGAAGAGCTCCCAGCAGCGCGTTGCAGCCATGACGGTCGCGCCTCAGCTGGCTGCTCCCGTCGCCATGGCCCCCGTGCTGTCCGCGGGTGGTGCCGATCGTCCTTCCGGAGAGGGTGCGGCCACTGCGCCGAAAGCCGAGGCTCCCAAGGTTGCACTCCTCGAGATCAAGTCGCCGATGGTGGGCACGTATTATTCTGCCCCCGAGCCCGGAGCGAAGCCGTACGTCAATGTCGGCGATCGTATCAGCAAGGGTCAGATCGTGTGCATCATCGAAGCGATGAAGATCATGAATGAGCTCGAGTCCGAGTTCGACGGCGTGGTGCGCGAGGTGAACGTCACCGATTCCAACGCGGTTGA
>CANGXK010000072.1 GCA_947457715.1 Gemmatimonadota bacterium | reverse complement strand
CTGGCCGGTGATCGGGGCATCGGGATATCCCTGCGAGGCGACCACGGTGGTGACCGACGCGCCATCACGCCACATGAACGGCGACAGGCTGCCGATGCGACCGCCGTGGGCCACCGTCATCATGGGGTCGAGCAGGCTGCTGGTCAGCATGGGCAGACTCGCCTGCGTCTCGGGATCGCCGAACCGGCAGTTGAACTCCACGACCTTGGGACCTTCTTCCGTGAGCATCAACCCGGCGTACAGCAGCCCGGTGAACGGCGTGCCGCGCTTGCGCAGCGCATGCAACGTGGGCAGGAAGATGCGTTCGGTGACGTCATCCACGAGGGCCGGCGTGGAGAACGACACCGGCGTGTACGCACCCATACCGCCGGTGTTCGGGCCTTCGTCGCCATCGAGCAGGCGCTTGTGATCCTGCGCGCCGATCATCGGCATCACGTTGTAGCCGTCGGTGACCGCGAACAGCGACAGCTCTTCGCCGGTCATGAACGCTTCCACCAGGCACTCGCTGCCGGCGTCGCCGAACGCTTTGTCCTCGAGTACGCGCTCGATGGCCGCGTTGGCTTCCTTGAGCGTGTGACAGATGATCACGCCTTTCCCGGCGGCCAGTCCGCTGGCCTTGATGACCACGGGCACCCCGAAACGCGCGCGCACCGCCTCCTTGGCATCCGCCGACTTCTTATGCGTCTCCGCGCGCGCGGTCGGAATGCCCGCCGCCATCATCAGCGCCTTGGTATCGGCCTTCGACGTTTCCACCTTGGCCGCGCCCATCGTGGGCCCGAACACCGGCACGCCGATGTGCTGCAGATGGTCCACGAGACCGATCGCCAACGGCGCCTCCGGCCCCACGACCACCAGCTTCACCTGCTCACGCTCGGCCAGCTCGGCCACCTCGATCGGGTCGGACGCATTCACCGAGACCACACGGGCCAGCTGGGCGATGCCCGGATTCCCCGGACCGGCCACGATATCGACGGTGGTGTTCTCGCGCGCGAGTGCGTCGGCGAGTGCGTGTTCGCGGCCGCCAGAGCCGAGGAGCAGGATCTTCATGGCGGGAAATCTAGTCCAATACGAGAGTGAAGCGCGAACCGCTCACACTCGAAGAAACGATCACGCAGAGCAGCAGAGGGCGCAGAGGCCGCAGAGAAAAAACTTGCTGTTCTCTGCGTGCTCTGCGCCCTCTGCTGCTCTGCGTGATCAGTTCAACCCAACCACCAAATCACACCCCGACCGGCGGCTCTGGAGTCGGAGGTGGCGGTGGAGAAGCCGGCGGAGGAGGCGGCGGCATCTCGTCGCCCATGCTGGCCGCACTCGCCGCCGTCTTGAATGCATCACGGAACGCATCGGCCGCACGGTTGATCACGTCGCCCACCGTCTCGGCGGCCGCCTTCGCCTTGTCGGTGTAGTAATCCTTCGCGTCGAGGAGATCCGCGCGCAGCGGACGCTCGGCTTCGCTGCCGCGGCGGATGTAGTCGCCACCCAGAATGGCGCCGTAGGCGCCCGACTGCTGCCAGCGATTCAGTTCACCCGCACGCACCGTGTGGAACGGATGGTCGCGCAGGGCCGTGTTGAGCGCCTGGATGACGTTGTCCCACGCCGACCCGCCGACTTCGTATTCGGCCGCCTGCGCGAGGTACGCATCGAGGTCGATCGAGTCGCCGTAGGCCCGGCCGCCGGCCAGCTTGAGGAAGGTCATGAGGCTGGCGCGCGGATCCTGCGTGCCGAGCATGCCCGCGCGGTCGGCGGACAACTCCGACTTGCGGTACCACTCGAGCAGCGCGAGCTGGAACGGCAGCAGCGCGATCGACGCCAGCAGCGGCAGGGCGCTCATGCCGAAGAACAGCACGATGAGGGCGATCGTACGATACGTGGTGCGCCCCGTCATGATATGGCCGAGTTGCTGCGCCAGGATGAAGCGCTGCTCCTCGGGCTCCAGCAGTTCGAGCACGCCGGAATTGATGACAATGAATGGCTGGTCGAAGCCAACCGCACCCGCATTGGCGATCGGATTCTGGGCGACATACAGCTGGGGGATCGGGTGTCCCGCGTTGGGCCAGTCGAGCGCCTGCAGCGCGTCGTGGTAGAGCGCATGCAGCATGGGGCGCTGCGTAGGGCCGACCAGCACGGCGTCGCCGAGGAAGAGATTGCGGATGCCGCGTTCGCCGAAGGCGCCGGCGATCTTGCGCACCACCTCGTCGAATCCGGGAAGGACGCGAAGTGTCTGCAGGGCGGCTCGGTCGGCCGGGTGCTCCCAAGTGACCGACGAGATCTGCGTGAGCGGTGTGGCGGGCATAATCGGGGGCTGGAGACACCCTCCCTACGGCGGGAGGGTGCTCAAGTTCCACACCGCGGCGAATCGAGGTCAGATTCCTTCGAGGGCACCGTCGAGATCGGCGATCAGATCCTCGGCGTCTTCAATGCCGCACGACAGGCGCACCATGCCGTCGTTCAGGCCCATGGCGATCTTGATGTCGGCCGGGACCGACCCATGGGTCATGGTGAAGGGGTGATTCGTGAGGCTTTCGACGCCGCCCAGCGACTCGGCCAACGAGAACACCCGCACCCGTTCGAGGAATTTCCGGGCGTTGTCGATGGTCTTGAGGTCAAGCGTCATCATGCCGCCGAAGCCGCTCATCTGCCGCTTCGCGAGCTCGTGATGGGGATGGTGGGCGAGACCCGGGTAGATGACCCGGTCTTCGCCCAGACGCTCCAGCAGCCAGGCGCCCACGGCACGACCGTTGAGATCGTGCTGCTTCATGCGGAGCGGAAGGGTCTTGGTGCCGCGGAGCGCCAGCCACGCATCGAACGGGCCGGGAACGGCACCGGCTGCGTTCAAAATGAATTGGAGCCGATCCGCCAGCTCATCCTCCAGCACGACGGCGAGGCCGCCGATCATATCCGAGTGACCATTGATGTACTTGGTAGTCGAATGCCAGACGATGTCGGCTCCCAGCTCCAACGGACGCTGGAAGATCGGCGTCGCGAAGGTGTTGTCCACGATCAGGAGCGCCTGGTGTCGCTTGGCGATGTCGCTCATGGCGGCCAGGTCGGTGAGTCGCATGAGGGGGTTCGTCGGCGTCTCCACGAGCAAGGCTCGCGTGGACGGCGTCATCGCATCCGCCACCCGCTGCGGATCATCTGTATCCACATACGTGAACGACAATCCGAAATGACGCAGGATCCGATCGAACAGACGGAACGTGCCACCGTACACGTTCTCCCCGCACACGATGTGATCACCGGCGCGGAACAGCTTCATGATCGAGTCGAGGCAGCCCATGCCGCTGCCGAACGCGAACCCGTGCGTGCCTCCCTCGAGCGTCGCGACGTTGCGTTCGAGGGCCTGACGGGTGGGGTTCTTCCCCCGGGCGTACTCGTATCCCTTGTTGACGCCGATGCTCTCCTGCACGTAGGTGGACGTGAGATAGAGCGGCGTCATGATGGCACCCGACACAGGGTCGGGGCGCTGGCCGGCATGGATGGCGCGAGTGGCCATGCCACCCGTGAGGTCTTCGTCGTAAATGCGCGTCATGGGCTCCGTGTGGTCCGAGGCGAACTGCGGGCGGAAGCTACTGCCGTCACCGAGCGTCGGCGAGTTGCCCCGCGCAGATGCGCCCCGGGAACTGGGCATCGCGCTCGGATCACACGGTGTGCGCGCACGCCCCCGGCGCGCACGCCCCCGGCGCGCACGCCCCCGGCGCGGCTAGCGCTCGTGCCCGACGAGATTCCCAGCGCGGAGCTCCCGCCGGCCCACATCGGCACGGTACGCCGTCACACGAATCTCCGCGTCGGTGCGCCACCGCGCGGCCAGCATCGTGACGCCGTCGCGCGCGACGGCCTGCTCGACCGTGTGCGCGAGGTCGGTTAGGCTGACCGGCGAGAGGATCGATACGCGGGCGCCGGCCATGAGCGGTGCGGTGACGCCGACGGCGAGGGCCGGCGCCTCGTGAACAGGCAGCAACGACAGCACATGATCGACGGGCGTCAGCAATAGCTCGGCGACCGCCGCTCGGCCGGCAGCGATCAGGGCACGATGTGACTGCACTTCCCGCCGTCCCGATGGCGCGTACCAAATGGCACAGGGTTCCTCACGACCTTCCGTCGCGGTATCGCCCTCCAGCGAGAGGCCGTGGTGTGATCCGAGATCGACGTCCATGGTGCGTCCCGGCGCCATCACGCGGGCCGCGCGTGGGGCGTGGTCGAGCAGGGCCACCGGCGTGCCAGCCGGGAGCAACGGAACCAGCCCCTCGTGGGTGAACACGGCCCCGACGTCGGCGTCCGCCAGTTGCCACGCGATCCACGCCGGCGAAGCCCCCGGATCGAGGAGTAGAGCCCCCCGTCCATCGGAGGCCGCGAGTGCCACGAGAAAAGAGGGGCCCCCGGGGAGCAGAATCGCCGAGCGTTTGCCCGCCAGCGCGCGAACCAGCGGCGCGGAGCGCTGGAGCAGGGTCACCCCTGCGGCGACAAGTTGGGCCGCATCGAAGGAACCAAGCTGTCCTCCGCCCGCGGCGATGGCGAGCGGAAGGAGCGCAAGCGGATCAGACATGCCGGTGGAGACTAGTGCACAGTGGGGGGGGATGCCACCGTCGTAACGGAGCCGCCCCTGAATCGTCTCCAAGCGGGCCGCTGTGTCGCTGGGATGAGTCGAGGGCCATGTGTGTGTTGGCCGGAAGGGACTGTGTGCCTAGCTTGCGGAATTCCCCGAAAAAGATGCTGGTAAACCGAGGCGTGAAATGGCTTTCGAAGGGCTGATGGTGAGTGTGTCCGGTGTGCGCGGACGGGTCGGGTATGGGCTGACCCCGGAAATCGTGGCGACCTTCGCTGCGGCCTTCGGCGCGTGGGCCTCCAGGCACGGCGGGAATACGATCGTCGTGGGTCGTGACAGCC
Organism: Gemmatimonadota bacterium; assembly: GCA_947457715.1. The sequence continues at coordinate 4,721 of CANGXK010000072.1, read as the reverse complement.
GGGTCTCCGGGCCGATGTTCACGCGCATCGTGCATGGCGCGCTGGAGTCGGTGGGCTGCACCGTGATCGACATCGGCATGGCCCCCACCCCCACCATTCAGCTGGCGGTCGAACACCATCACGCGGCCGGCGGCCTTGGCATCACGGCCAGCCACAATCCGATCGAGTGGAACGCGCTCAAGTTTATCGGTCCGTCAGGGCTCTTCCTGTCGGCCGATGAAGGCGCCGAAATGCGCGCCCTGATGGACAGCGGGATTCCGCGGGCGACGTGGGACGCACTCGGCGAGATCGTGCACGATACGGAAGCGGTGCAGCGGCACATCGATCAGGTGCTGGCGCTACCGTACCTCGACGTGGACGGCATCCGCGCTCGTCGCTTCCGTGTGGCGCTCGACTGCTGCCGCGGCGCAGGTGGCGTCATCATGCCGCAGCTGCTGACCGAGTTGGGCTGTGAGGTGTACGCCATCAACATGGAAGCCGACGGGCAGTTTCATCGCCCGCCGGAGCCGGTCGCCGAGAACCTCGGGGAGTTGGCGGCGCTGGTGAAGGCGACGGGCGCCGATATCGGCTTTGCGACCGATCCGGACGTGGATCGCTTGGCGCTGGTGCTCGACGACGGGACCGCGCCGGGCGAGGACTACACCCTCGCCTTCGCCGCGCGCACCGTGCTGCGGCATCGTCCGGGACCGGTCGTGACCAACCTCTCCACCAGCAAGGTCGTTGCCGACGTCGCCCGGGAGGCGGGCGTCCCCTTCCACTTCGCCAAGGTCGGTGAGGTGAATGTGGCCATGGCCATGCGGGACCTTGGGGCGACCATCGGCGGCGAAGGGAACGGGGGGGTGATTCTCCCGGAAATGCACCTCGGGCGGGACGCGCCGGTTGGCGCGGCGCTGCTGCTGCAATTGATGCTGGAGGAAGCACGTCCGCTCTCGCAGTTGATCGCGGAGCGGCCGAGGTATGTGATCGTGAAGGACAAGTTGGATCGGCCCAAGGCACCGCTCGACGCCGTCTATGTCGCGCTGCGTGCCGCGTTTCCGGACGCCGTGGCCGATACGCAGGATGGACTCCGGCTGGACTGGCCCGACCGCTGGGTGCACCTGCGCCCGTCGGGGACCGAGCCAATCGTGCGCGTCATTGCCGAAGGGCCGTCCGAACAGGACGCGCGCACGTTGATCCTGCAGGCCCGGGAGCCGCTGGCGGCTCTCGGATCACTCTAGCCCTCGAACGACCATGTGCGGAATCATCGGCTATGTTGGTGATCGGATCGCCACTCCCATGCTGCTCGAAGGGCTGAAGCGCCTCGAGTATCGAGGCTACGACTCGGCGGGCGTCGCCATCATGAACGGCAAGGGCGTGGAAACGCGCCGCGCGGCGGGCAAGATCTCGCGGCTCGAAGCGGTGATCGCCAACGACCCGCCGCTGGGCACGATGGGCATCGCACATACCCGCTGGGCGACGCACGGTCCGCCGACGGAAACGAATGCGCACCCGCACGCGAGCCAGAACGGCAAGATCGCGGTGGTGCACAATGGTATCATCGAGAATGCCACCGCCCTCAAAGCGGGGCTGGAAGCGCGCGGCTACGTGTTCCGGTCCGACACCGACACGGAAGTGCTCGCCCATCTCATCGAGGTGGCGTACGCCGGCAATCTCGAAGCGGCCGTGATCGAGGCGCTGCGCCAGTGCGACGGCACGTACGGCCTCGCGGCCATTACCAGCGACGAGAAGGACAAGATCGTGGCCGCCCGCAAGGGCAGCCCGCTGCTGATCGGCATCGGCGACGGCGAGTACTTCATCGCCTCCGACGCCTCCGCGATCCTGTCACACACGCGCAACGTGGTGTATCTCGACGACGGTGACATCGCCGTCGTGACGCGCGATGGCTACAAGGTGCTCGACCTCGATGCGGTGATCCACGACAAGCCCGTGACGCGGATCGAGTGGGACCTCCAGCAGATCGAGCGCGGCGGCTATCCGCACTTCATGCTGAAGGAGATCTTCGAGCAGCCGACCACGGTGGAAAACACCATGCGCGGCCGACTGATTCTCGAGGAAGGGTTCTCGAAGCTGGGCGGTCTGAACATTTCGAAGGAAGACCTGCTCAAGGTCGACAACATCATCATTACCGCCTGCGGCACGAGTTGGCACTCAGCGCTCATCGGCGAAATGATGATCGAAGAGCTGTGCCGCATTCCTGTGGAAGTCGAGTACGCGTCGGAGTTCCGCTACCGCAACCCGATCGTGACGCCGACGACGCTCTGCATCGTGATCTCACAGTCCGGCGAAACGGCGGACACGCTCGCGGCGATGCGCGAAGCCAAGCGTCGTGGGGCGCGCACGCTCGGCCTGGTCAACGTGGTCGGCTCCACGATTGCCCGCGAAGACGACGGCGGCATCTATCTACATGCTGGCCCGGAAATCGGTGTGGCCTCGACCAAGGCGTTCACCAGTCAGGTTGTGGCGCTGGCGCTATTCACGCTCAAGCTCGCACGCCTCAAGAATCTCAGCGTGGCGCGCGGCCGCGAGATCGCGCAGGCGCTGGCCAACCTGCCGGCGCAAATCCAGTCCATCCTGGATCGCGCACCGGAAATCGAGGAGCTGGCCGAAGAATTCAAGCGGGCGTCGAATTTCCTCTACCTCGGACGCGGCTACAATTTCCCGGCAGCCCTCGAGGGCGCCCTCAAGCTCAAGGAGATCTCGTACATCCACGCCGAGGGCTATCCGGCGGCCGAGATGAAGCACGGCCCCATCGCGCTCATCGACGAGATGATGCCGGTGGTTTGCATCGCCCCGCACGACGCCGTGTTCGACAAGATCACGTCGAACATTCAGGAGGTGAAGGCGCGGAAGGGCAAGATCATTGCCATTACCACGCGCGACGAGCCGTCGCTGGCTGGCAAGCTCGATTACGAGTTCCGCATTCCCGAAACGGTCGACTTGCTCACGCCGATCCTGGCGAGTGTGCCGCTGCAGCTGCTGGCGTACTACATCGCCGTCAAGCGTGGCTGCAACGTCGACCAGCCGCGAAACCTCGCCAAGTCGGTGACCGTCGAGTAACCGTTTCGGATACCTACCACGGGCGCTTAGCTTTCGGCATGACTGACGCTGTCTCTCCTGAAGTCGCCGCTGAACGCCTCGCGCACGAAATCTCCCGGCGTCGGACCTTTGCGATCATTTCGCACCCCGATGCCGGGAAGACCACGCTCACGGAAAAGCTGCTCCTGTACGGCGGGGCTATCCACCTCGCCGGATCGGTCAAGGCCCGGCGCGCCACCCGCCACGCCACCTCCGACTGGATGAAGCTGGAGCAGGAGCGCGGCATCTCGGTCACGAGCTCCGTGCTGCAGTTCGAGTACCTTGGCTATCAGCTCAACCTGCTGGACACGCCGGGGCACGAAGACTTCTCGGAAGACACGTATCGCACGCTGGTCGCGGCCGACTGCGCGATCATGCTGCTCGACAACCGGCGCGGCGTGGAAGAGCGCACCCGGCAGCTGTTCGAGGTGTGCAAGCGTCGTCGCACGCCGATCTTCACGCTCGTGAACAAGTGCGACCGTCACGGTGAGGATCCGCTCAAGCTGATCCAGGACGTGGAGTCCGACCTTGGCATCGACTGCTACGCGGCGACGTGGCCCGTGTTCGACAACGACATCTTCGTAGGCGTGTACGACCGCCTGAAGCGCGAAGTGCACTTGTTCGAGCGAAGCGGTGACCGCGGTGCCACCCGGGCGGACGACACGATCGTGAGCATCGACGACGTGGCGCTGGTCGAAGCGATGGGCGAGAGCGCGTTTGATCGCCTGATGACCGATATCGACCTGCTCGACGCGGCCGGCCACACGTATGATCACGACCGTGTGATCGACGGGACGCTCACGCCGGTATTCTTCGGCTCGGCGCTCACCAACTTCGGTATCGAACCGTTCTTGCGCGAATTCCTCGAGCTGGCGCCGTCGCCGGGACCGCGCGAAACGAGCACCGGCAGCGTGGAGCCGGAGCGCACCGATTTCACGGGCTTCGTGTTCAAAATTCAGGCGAACATGGATCCGAAACATCGCGATCGCGTAGCGTTCGTGCGCATTGTCTCCGGCCACTTTGCCGCCAACATGCAGGTGCTGCATCAGCGGAGCGGCAAGCCACTCCGCCTGGCCGCGCCGCAGCAGTTCATGGCCCGCGATCGTGTGAGCATCGAGGAGGCCTGGCCCGGCGACGTGATCGGCATCATGGACCGCGGCAACCTGCGCATCGGCGACACGCTGGGCGGTGACGGTAAGCTGGAATTTCAGGGCATTCCGCGATTCCCCCCCGAGCACTTCGCCCGCGCGATTCCGGCCGATCCGCTCAAGCGCAAGCAGTTCGACAGCGGCCTGCGTCAGCTCACCGAGGAGGGGGCGGCCCAGGTGTTTTTCGCCGAGACCTCGGCCGGCTCACAGCCGATCGTGGGCGCCGTCGGTCAGTTGCAGTTCGACGTGATGGCCTTCCGACTCGAACACGAGTATGCCGCACCGTGCAAGTTCGAGAAGATGACGTACCGCTGGCCGCGCTGGATCACCGGAGCGAAGGCCGACGTGGAGCGCGTGGCGACGGGGCAGGGGCGACTCAAGCTGTTCGACCACAAAGGCCATGTGGTGGTCTTGTTTTCTGATGCCTGGGCCCTGCGTCGCGCGCTCCAGCACGAGACGAGTGTGGTGTTCCACGAGACTGCCCCCTGACCGACGTCG
>CANGXK010000071.1 GCA_947457715.1 Gemmatimonadota bacterium | reverse complement strand
GGCATCATCCCGCTTCATGCTTCCTTCTACGATCGTTGTTGGTGCCGGCCCGGCTGGACTCTCGGCGGCTTATCACCTGAGCAAGCTCGGATTTCCGGTCACCGTCCTCGAAAGTGACCCGGTTTACGTGGGCGGGATTTCGCGTACCGTGCATTTCCAGGGGTCCCATTTCGACATCGGCGGCCATCGGTTCTTCTCGAAGTCGGAGCGGATCGAGGCGTTATGGCGGGAGATCCTGCCCAACGACTTTCTCGAGCGGCCGCGCTTGAGCCGCATCCTGTACAATCGTCGCTTGTTCGCGTATCCGCTGAAGCCGGTGCAAGCGCTGTTCGACCTCGGCGTGATCGAGTCGCTTCGGTGCGTGCTGTCGTACGCCTACGCGCGCCTGCGCCCGATTCGGAATCCGCGCAGCTTCGAGCAGTGGGTCACCAACGAGTTCGGCTCTCGGCTATCCCAGATATTCTTCAAAACGTATACGGAGAAGGTTTGGGGCATGAGCTGCGCTGATATTTCGGCCGACTGGGCCGCGCAGCGCATCAAGGGCGTCTCGCTGATGTCGGCCGTGCTGTCCGCACTCACGCCGGCGGCATTTGGAACGGGCCGTACGATCAAGAGCCTGATCAGCACCTTCCGCTATCCTCGGCTTGGCCCCGGCATGTTGTGGGACGCCTGCGCGGAGGCAGTCCGCCGTCAGGGTGGAGCCGTCACGCTGGGCCGCACGGTGGTCGATCTGCGGTACGACGACGCCACCGCACAGTGGACGGTGGGTCACACGAACGCCACCGGAGAGCGGGAAGAGCACACGGCAGATCACGTGATTTCGTCGGCTCCGCTTCGTGAGATCGTCCCGGCGCTATCGCCCGCGCCATCGCCTCGACTGCGCTCGGCCGCCGAGCAGCTTGCGTACCGCGACTTTCTCACCGTGGCGCTGGTGCTGAAGGACCGGCAGCATTTTGCCGACAACTGGATCTACGTGCACGACTCGAGCGTGATGGTCGGCCGGATCCAGAACTTCAAGTCATGGTCACCGGAGATGGTGCCCGACCCGTCGCTCACGTGCTACGGACTCGAGTACTTCTGCTTCGAAGGTGACGGATTGTGGGCGTCGACCGACGCCGAGCTCATTGCACGCGCGACGGACGAACTCGTTGCCATCGGCCTCGCCGACCGCGACGACGTCCTCGAGGGGTGTGTGGTTCGCCAAAAGAAGGCGTACCCGGTGTACGACGACGCCTACGCGCAGCACGTGCAGACCATTCGCGACGAGCTCGAGGAACAATACCCACGACTGCATCTCGTGGGCCGCAATGGTATGCACAAGTACAACAATCAGGACCATGCGATGATGACGGCGCTGCTCACGGCCGAGAACATCGTGGCCGGTCACCCGCTGCATGATCCGTGGCGTGTAAACGAAGACGCCGAGTACCACGAAGAAGTCGACCGCACCAATGGCGCCTCCGGATTGCGCGAGGTGCCGTCCCGCCTGAAAGGCGTGGCGTAGCGCCAGCGATTGCCGCCTGGAATCCGTGGTGCCTCCCACCGCGCCGTCTGCAAATGAAACGCGGCATGCCGTCGCGAAGCGACGGCATGCCGGTCATCTGGGGCGGCGCCCGACAGACCGCGCGGCCTACGCCGCGCAGTACTGGTCGAACGCGCCCGCCAGATCCTGCGCAATCTCCTGCGCGCTGCGTCCCTCGATCTGATAGCGCTCGAGCATGAACACGACGTCGCCGTCCTTGAACAGCGCGATCGACGGTGAGCTCGGCGAATAGCCGGTGAAGTACGAGCGCGCACGATCGGTGGCCTCGCGGTCCTGACCGGCGAACACGGTGGTGGCCACTTCGGGCTTGGTGGCGTTGCTGAGCGCCATGGCGATCGCCGGACGGGCGTTGCGCGCAGCACAGCCGCACACGGAATTCACCACGACGAGCGCGGTGCCTTTGTGTTCCTGGAGCAGCGCGTCCACGGCGTCGGCGGTCCGGAGTTCCTGTACACCGAGGCGCGTGAGTTCTTCACGCATGGGCTGGAGCATGTATTCAGGATACATCATGAGTCGATCTCCTAGTATTCCGGAATGTCTTCACGCGGTTCGCGCACGAGGGCGAGAATCGCCGCCTGCGGAACCACCAGATACTGCTCGTTCTCGAACGTGATTTCGACGGCGGCTTTTCTGAAGAAGAGCGCGAAGTCGCCGACCTGCGCCTGCATGGGCACGAAGCGCGCCTCACGGCCCGAGCCGCCAGAGATACGCCACGGCTCTTCGCCTTGGTCGGTGAGCTCCGGGAGGGCGAGGCCAGGACCGGTGGACACGATCTCGCCGCCCTGCACGGCCTGATTGTCGATGGCCGTAGGGGGCAGATACAGCCCGACTTTCGATCGCTGGTCGCCGTCTTCGGTTTTTACGAGGACGCGATCACCGACGACGATGAGACGCTTGTGCTTGCGATTCATGTGCTCCTGACACGCGCTGGGGTTCTTGTGGGAATCTAATCTGTCTGCTTTGGGCTTTGGGCTTTCGTGTGCTGGCGGAGCCGCCCGCCCGCGGCCCGGCATCCCCCTTCGCGGCTTTTCTGCTGCGCGGATCGCCGGGCGCTGGCGCGCCGGCACGCGCTTGCAGAGAGCCGCTGTGGGGGAGCCGGGCCGCGGGTGGGCTGGGCGGGGGGCATCAAGGCGCCGCCGGAGCGCGGTTGGCGAGTCGATTCCAACCGCCCCGTTGCTACAGCAAGCGCCTACGGGCGCTCAGGGGCGCGGGGCCTTCGCGCGGCGAGGTGCCTATGCCCTGACCCGCCGGGTCCGTGGCACGCGGCGGCTGGGCCGACCGTGGGGCGTCGGCGAGCTCGTGGTACGCTTCCCCGATCCCGCCGCTACGTACCACGACCCCCTGCAACGGCCGAAAAGGCAGAAGCTGCGGCGTGCACGCCATGCCATTGGGCCTCCTCGAAAAGGCTGAGGCCGCTCAGATCCGCGTGCGCCACGAACAGGTGTGGAGCGGGCTGCCATGATTGCAGCGCGGCGATTCGTCCCAGCACACCGGGCGTGGGGCGCGCCATCGCATGTCCCCAGCGCATGATGTCGATGCGCGCCACGCACTCGGCGATGTCGCCGTGCGCGCGGGAGAGGTCGGCGAGGATCTCGTCGCGCCAGGACGTCCACGCGCGCTGCTGCATCCAACGGCGTGCATCACGCGCCGGGCGGTCGACCACGGCGTGATACCACGTCCAGACGGTGCGATCGGGCGGCGTGCCGAGTCCCTGGTGCGCCGCGTTCACGTAGCCGAGTGAGCGGCTGCCGTAGATCACGTTGTCCCACGCCAGTTCGGCTCCTGACGATGCCGGGGGGCGATCGACGACGATGTTGGCCACGACCCACGGCGCGTACTCGTGCGTCACGGGCAGCGTAACACGGTCGCACACGTGCGGCAAGACGAACAGCGGCGCACACCAGATCACCGCATCGGCCGTGATGCGCTCACCCGGCGTCTCGACGATCCAGCGCGCGCCCGCGCGCGTGAGCTGCCACACCGGGGCGCCGGTCGCGATGCGGGGGCGACCGTCGGGGTGACGGCGGGCCGACAACCGCGCCGTGAGCTGCTGGACGATCCAGTCGTTCCCTTCCGGCCAGGTCAACGGCCCCTGTTCGTCGGCCTCTCGGCCGGCGAAGTAGTGCACCGCCGCCCACGCACTCGCTTGGCTGAGCGAGGCACCGTAGTCGTCGCGCGTGCCGTACTCCACCCACCAGCGTAGCGCGGGCGCATCGAAGCCCTCGCGCGTCATCCAGTCCAGCGCCGTCATGCCATCGAGCGACGCGACGCGCGCAGCGAGCTTCGCCGCGTTGCCGCCAGCCCGCTGCGCCACGATGCGCTGCGCGTGCCCCTGCGCGCTCGGGACGCGAAACATGCCCGATGCGCGCCACTCCCCGATCTGCTCCTCGAACCGACGGAACTGCTCACGGTGCGCAGGCGAGATGGCGTCGACGGGCTCGAGCCCTTCGTGCCAGCGTCCATGCTGCCAGATGCGTTCCTGTGGCGTGTGACAGAGCACGCGCTCATCCCACGTGCCGTCGGCGCTCAGCACGCCAAGCTCGCGGAACAGCTGCCGCACGTAGACGGCATCGACCGACGGCACCGGCACGTAGTGGGCGCCCCACGGCGCACGCTGCCCGCGATAGTCGGCCGACCGCGCATTGCCCCCGGTGCGCGCGTCCATTTCCAGCAACGTCCAGTCGTGCATCCCGAGCGCATCGAGTCGCCACGCGGCGGAGAGGCCGCCCATGCCGCCACCCACGATCGCGACCTTCACCCGACGTGCCACCCGACGCGTCGTGCTCGCCCGCAATCGATCGCGCGCAGTGCCGTCGCGCAGCAGATGTCCGTCGGCGCTGCCGTCGGGCACGAAGCCACCACCGATCACGCGCCCTTTGGGCGTGAGCCCGAGCAACGCCGGAGCCGCCGCGAGGGCGCCCAAGGCGCGGACGAACTCGCGGCGCGACGTGGTCATCGATCGACGCTCACCGGAGCGCCTTCACTGGAGCGCCTTCACCGGTTGATCGCGTCGAACTCATGCTCGTAGTAGCGTACGAGCACCTGATCGTTGAGCCGGTTGGCCAACGCCGGGACGCGCTGCATGTCGGCGGGAAAGTCGAACAGCGCCGGCACCGTGGACGCGGTGAGATAGCGGAGTCCTTCGGGCAACGTGGCCGGCGGCGCGTAGCTGCTGAGCCCCGCGATCACGAAGCCCCACTCGCCGAAGCTCGGCACGTACACGTGATACGGCCAGGTGCGCAGCCCGGCGCCCTCGAGCGTGGTCACGATGCTCCAGAACGACTGTCGCGCGAACATCGGCGACGTGCTCTGCACCACCAGAAAACCACCCGGCGCGATGTGCTGCTTCACGAGCCGATAGAAGGCACTCGTGTACAGCTTGCCCACGTGATAGTTCGAGGGATCGGGGAAGTCGATCACCACGAAGTCGAACTGCACGGCGGAACTGTCCAACCAAGTGAAGGCGTCGGCGTTCACGACCTTCACGCGCGCGTCGGTGAGCGACCCGGCGTTCAGCCCGGTGAGCCGCGGATGCTGCTGAAACAGCGCCGTCATCCCTTCGTCGAGATCGACCAGCGTGATCTGCTGCACGTCGGGATACTTGAGAATCTCCCGCACGGCGAGTCCGTCCCCACCGCCAAGCACGAGCACGCGCCCGCGCGCCGTGGCCGCAGAGAGTCCGGGGTGCACCAGCGCTTCGTGATAGCGGTACTCGTCGCGCGAGGCGAACTGCAGGTGCCCGTTCAGATACAGCCGCAGGTCATCCTTCCAGCTGGTGAGCACGATGCGCTGGTAGCGCGTGTCCTTCGCCAGGATGATCGGGTCGGCATACATGCCCTCCTCGGCCAGCGTCGTGATGCGCTGCCCCTTCCAGAGACCGGCACCGAGCACGAGGAGCGCGAGCACACCACCAACGCGGAGCGCATTCTTGCGCGGCAACACATCGCGGAATAGCCACGTGCTCCAGAGCCCGACCATCACGTTGATCACGCCGAACAGCAGGGCCGAACGCACGAGGCCGAGGCGCGGCACCAACAGCAGCGGGAAGAGCAGCGAGGCAAACAGTGCGCCGATGTAGTCGAACGTGAGCACGTTGGCGACGACATCCTTGAAGCTGAAGCGATCCTGCAGAATGCGCATCAGCAGCGGAATCTCGAGCCCCACGAGCACGCCGATGAGCAACACGATGCCGTACAGCGTGGGACGGAACGCCTCGGTATACGCAAAGGCGAGGAACAGGATCAGCGACGACAGCCCACCGACCACGCCCACGAGCATCTCCACCAGCACGAATCGCGTGACGACCCCGCGCACGACGAAGCGCGAGAGGTAGCTGCCGATCCCCATGGCGAAGAGATAGGTGCCGATGACGGTCGAGAATTGCGTGACACTGTCGCCGAGCAGGTACGACGCGAGGGCGCCGGCGACGAGCTCATAGATGAGCCCACAGGCGGCGATCAGACAAACCGAAATGAACAGCGCGAGCGACACTAGTGAATAGCGGCAGCGACGATGATGCCGAGGGCGATTGCGACGGAGCCCATGAGAATGGCCGCCGCCGTGTTCTTCTTCACGCCGATCTCATCCCAGAGCTTACCGGGCGTGAGCAGGTCGATGATGACGAAGGCGAGGATGAACATCACGACGCCGATGAGCGCGAAGGCGCCGGAATTGAGCACGTTCTGAAGGAACTGATCCATCACGAGATCCTCATTTGCCGCGGAGCGTGCGCCCCGGGATGTAGTACGAGGAACGGTACGCGCCGGGATTGTCGCGGACCGACCGGGGATTGTTGCGCGACTCGTTCGCGCGCGTGAGACTCCAGCCGCGATACTGCGCCGTCCCGAGCAGCGCGATCACTGCCACTGCCCAGAGAGTGTAGAGACGGGTACCCATCATCGCACCTCAGTCTTCTTCATCACTGCTCCCTGTCGGCGCGTGATCGCTCTCGGCCCAGCGTCGACCCTCGAAGCTGGCCGACGGAAAGATCGCCATCACGGCGGGCAGCAGGAGCGCCAGAACGGCGAGCCCGTAGAACAGATAGTGCGGTACGTCCCGACGTACACGTAGCGTATACGACGCCGCCGATTTGCCGGGCTCGCCCCCTTCGGTTTGCACGCGCAGAAAGTACCGGCCTGCCGGTACCGACGCGATCCGCAGCGACTCGCGCTTATCGCCTTCGGTCCAGGAGCCGTCACTGTCGGCCCCGTGGAAGTAGCTCAGCTGCCGCGTGACTTCACGGGTCTCCCCGGTGCTCTCGTTGATCAGCGACAGCACGAAGAAGATCCAGTCGTTGTCGAGGTCGGACTCGAGGTCGATCGCCACACTGGATGTTCGTCCATCGAGTTCGAACGGCTCGGTCACGGTGGCCTGCGGTTCTTCGGCGCGGGTGAACGAGAACGCGCGTTCAAAGACGGTCCGATTGCCCGCCATCGTGACGTTCAGCACGAGCATCAGCACCAGCGCCATCAGCGCAATCCCGAATCGTCCGAACATGCGCTTCGGCAGATCGGCGTGGGGATTGGGCTGATTTGCGAATACGCCAATCGGCTGCAGCAGCGGCTTGGTGAGTCCGAACGCCCTCTGAATCACGTCGGGCGGCGTGTACGTGCCCAGCGACCAAGTGACCTCGTTCCCCGACGTCTCGGCGCTCAGGAGGTACGGCGGTGCCACGAAGTCCCGGCTCACCACATGGTCGCCCACGCGCAGCTCCCATGGGAACTCGCCCAATGCGGTGGTGGTGTACGCGGTGGCGGTCTGAAAGTGCTTGTACGTGGTGTCGTTCAACTCGACACTGGGGTGTGCGCCGCCCTGCTCGCGCTCCGGACGGCGGCGCAGCTTCTCGATGACGTTCCAGTGCCCCTCGTACTCCGAGAGATACAGGAAGCCCCGATACGGATTGAAGCAGACGTACTCGGTCCACGAGTAGTCGGTCCCCTCGACGCTGATGGTGACCACCTGAAAGCCGATGACATCCCACGGCGCGCCCTTCCAGGTGCCGCGCGTGCCGAGCGGAATGCGCGGCTTGGCGGTGACCTGCTCGCCGTACTGCAGGATCTTCAGGTTCTCGTCGGTGGCGTCGAGCTGTGCTCCGCAGGCGCCGCACACGACGGTCACCGCCCATCCCTGCGCGTGCAGCTCGATGGCCGCGCCGCACGAGGGACAGTTGAATCCGGCGGCCTTGGGCACGCGCGCCGCTGGCGTCTCGAACGGCGCTACCATCCCTCGAACTCCCGCAGATTGGTCAAGCGGAGGTCGTCGAAGTTCACAAATTCGCCGAGAAACAGCATGGGCGGCGCTTCCGAGCCGTCAATCGTGGCGAGTCCGTGATGCGCGTTGAGCAGGTCGACGAACAGACAGGCCGACTTCTCCCACGTCGTGAACGGCAAGTCGCCTTCGGTGCCCAGATAGCGCGCCTCGGTGATGCTGGCCACTTCGTACGGCGTGTCGTTCCAGAAGTACGATTCCCCCACCCTGACGGTCATCACGGCGGGCACCTGAAAGTCTGCCGGCGCGGCGATCGTCATGGCGTATTCGAGCTGTGCATCCGAGAGCCACGCACTGGTGCCGTCGTTGAGCACACAGTGCCACTCGTTCCATTTGCCACGCGCCCAGCCGTAGGCGATCCGTCCGACCACGACGAACCGCTGGTCGTGCCACTGTCCCTCGGTGCCGATCTGGATCGGCGAGCCGGTGGCGGGGAAATCGGCCTGCTGTCCGAGCGTGGCGAGGTCGAGATCGCGACGCACCAACACCGACCGGCAGTAGGCGCAGGTGGTCTGCACCGCCTGCGCCCACAGGAAACGCACCGGCGCACCACAGTTCGGGCAGGCCACGCCATGCGGCGGCGGAACGGTCACCGGACGGCCTCACCGATGGCCGGCGCCACCATCGGCAGGTCGGCATACTCGCGCGCGAGCTCACGCACGCCGACCGTCTGTGCGCCAAGCAATGCGGCCAGCCGCCCGTTCCAGTCCCAGGCCGCGCGTGGCGTGCAGCAGAACAGGTTGAGGCACGCCGACGCATGCTCGGGGAACGTGTGCACCGTGAGATGCGACTCGGCCAGCATGAGCATCCCCGTGATGCCGCCGGGTGCCGGAAACTGATGCCACAGGGCGTCGCCCACCGGATGCAGCGACAGCCCGTGCACGATGGCGTCGAAGAGCGCGCGCAGCGCTGCCGGATCGGCAAGGCGCACGGGATCACACCCGTACGCCTCGACGATCCATTCACGGCCGGTGTGATGCACCGACGGCAGCACGCGATGCGCGGAAATGGGCGTGATAATGGGCGTGCGCCGCGTCAGCCCTGCGGCGCGCCGCAGGACGAGCAGAACTTGGCGGCGGCCGGCAGCTTCGCCCCGCAATTCATGCAGAACTTGCTCTCGCCGGACGTCGCGTCCCCTGCAGCCGCGCCGGCCGCACCAGCGGCCGCACCAGCGGCCGCACCGGCACCGATCGCCGCACTGTTCGGGGCAGACGGCGCCGGGGTTCCCGTGGCCCCGCGCATCGCATCGCTCACGATGCCACCGAGTCCGACGCCAGCACCGATGCCGGCGGCCAGTCCCGCCATGCCACCTTGGTTACCGGCCGCAATCGGGATCGACTGCGCCGCCTGAAACTGCGTGTACGTGCGCATGTCCCCGATGATGTTCATCGAGATCCGCTCGTCGAGACGCTTCTGCAGTTCGTCCGGGAGCGACAGGTTCTCGACCGTGAACGACTCGAGTGTGAGCCCGAGTTGCTCGAACGCCGGCTGGACGGCGGCCGCAATCTGCGTGGCGAGCTCCCCCTGATTCGCCGCCATGTCGAGGAACGGCACCTGCGCAGTGGCGAAGGCGGCGGTGAAGCCGGTCATGATCGCATTGCGCAGCGCTGGGTCGAGCTGAGCCACCGTATACACGGCGTCGGTGGCGCCGACCTTGGCCTGGAACACCGCCGGATCGGAGACACGGAACGCGTACATGCCGAAGGCCCGCAAGCGCACCGCGCCGAATTCCTTGTCGCGAATCGTGATCGGCTGCTGCGTGCCCCACCGCTGTCCGGTCTGGACACGTGTGGAGAAGAAGT
>CANGXK010000070.1 GCA_947457715.1 Gemmatimonadota bacterium | reverse complement strand
GGTTGAAGGCATGGCGCGTCAGCCGGAAGCCGCGGGTCGTATCCAGACCGCCGCGCTCATCCTGGCCGCGCTCATCGAAGGCGCCGCGCTGTTCGGCGTCGTGATCGGCTTCCAGATCCAGGGCAAGATCACGTTCTAACGTGTTCGCGTGTGGGGCGTCCATCCGGGCGCCCCACCGCACTCTCTTCTTCTCGTGGACCTCTCCATGCTCGCTCTTTCCGCTCGCCGTATCGGCGCGCTTGCTACCCTGCTTGCCGTCACCGCGTCTCCGGCCTTTGCGTCGGAAGCCGCCCAAGGCGGCCCGCCGAATCTGCTCGATCCAAATGTCGGCGTGATGGCCTGGACGCTGGTCATCTTCGTCCTGCTGCTCGTCGTCCTCTCGAAGTTCGCCTTCAAGCCCATCTTCGCTGCCGTCGAGGCGCGTGAAAAGGCGCTCGAAGACGCGATCGAAGGGGCCAAGCGCGATCGCGCCGCCGCCGAGTCGCTGCTCGCGCAACAGAAGACCCATCTCGAAACCGCGCGCACGGAAGCGCAGCAGATCATCGCTGACAGCCGCGCCACGGCCGAGAAGATGCGCACCGATCTGCTCGCGCTCACGAAGTCGCAGCAGGAAGAGATGATCGAGCAGGCCCGTCGTGCGATCGAAGGCGAGAAGGCTGCCGCCATCGCCGCCCTGCGCACTGAAGCGATCGACCTCGCCATCGCGGGCGCGTCTCGCGTGATCGAGCAGAACCTGGATTCGACCGGCAACCGCAAGATTGTCGAGAACTTCCTGGCGTCGCTCGACGGCGCGAAGGGTACGCGCTGATGCCGGCCGGCGTGCAGGGCGAATCGGTCGCCCGTAACTACGCCGAGGCGCTGCTGACCCTCGCGCGCAAGGCCGAGGACACCGCGGGGTGGGGAGTGTTGTTGCGGCAGATCGCGACCGCGATCGAAAGCGACATCACGCTCTTCCGCTTTCTCGAGTCGCCGCGCATCTCGGCGGATCAGAAATCGGCGGTGCTCACCAAGGCGCTCGGCGATCGCGTGCCGCGTTTGTTCTTGCGCTTCCTGCAGCAACTGGTGAAGAACCGTCGGCAGATGCTCATCCCGATCGTCGCCAACGAGTACGACACGCTGCTCGACGCCTCGGCGGGCATCGTACATGCGCGCGTGACCGTGGCTCGTGAAACGGGCAATGAAGAGCGCGACGAGATCGGCAAGCGTTTGTCGGCCATCGTCGGCAAGACGGTGGTGCCGCATCTCGCGGTCGATCCGAGCATTCTCGGTGGTGTGGTGGTCCGCATCGGTGACACGGTGATGGACGGCTCGCTGCGCCGGAAGCTCGCCCTGCTGCGCCGTCGCATGGGTGCGTCGCGCGTCTGATTTGGCTCCACGAGTTTCGAAGGAACGGGGGAGTGCACTGTGTGGTGCATTCCCCCGATTCACATCCGGTCGGTTCTTCCCCGTGCTCATGCGCCTCGCCGCCGTCTTTTTCTTCTCCGCGCAGATCGTCGCAGCGCAAAACGCGCCTGTGCAGCCTCGAAGCCTGCCGAATCAACAGGCGCTCGCGCCGCCTGTGCCGGTGCGCGCTGCCACCACGCCGCCGAGCGGCGACACGGTGGGATACTGGCAGCAGCGGGCCGATTACCAGATTGTGGCCACACTCGATGAGCGACTGGGGGTGCTCACGGCCACCGGCAGCCTGCGCTATGTGAACCGCAGCCCCGAGGTGTTGCGCGAGCTGTGGGTGCATCAGCATCTCAACGCCTTCCGCCCTGGATCGAAGTGGTCCGCCACCGACGAGCGTGAGGGCCGAATGCGCTTTCAGGAGCTGCGGGACCCCGACTACGCCTACGAGCGATTCACCACGCCGCCGCGGGTGAACGGCCGTCCGGTGGGGGTGGAGTATCCACTGGCGCCCGACAGCACGGTGGTGCGGTTGGCACTGCCCGCGCCATTGGCGTCAGGCGACTCCGTCACCGTGGATTTCGCGTGGACGGCGCGGCCGAGTACGGTACCGCGACGTCAGGCGCGCCGAGGGCGGAGCTTCGACTTCTCGCAGTGGTATCCGAAGGTGGCGGTGTACGACCGGGACGGATGGAAGCCGAATGCGCTGGTGCCGGCCGGAGAATTCTACGGGGAGTTCGGCGCCTTCGATGTCACGCTCGTGTTGCCGACCGATCAGACCGTCGGCGCCACGGGCGTGCCGGTGAGCGGCGATCCGGGCGACGCGCGAGTCAGGGCGCCCGGCAGCGAGCGTCCGCGGTTGGCGGCGCAGGCGTATCGTGACGTGCCACCCGCCCCCAATGTGCGCGTGCCTGCGGGATACAAGGCCGTGCGCTTCATCGCGCGGAACGTGCACCACTTCGCCTGGAGCACGTCACCGGGGTATCGCTATGAGGGCATGTCGTATGTGCGTGCGCCGTCGCAGCTGTACCGCTTTCCGATCTGGGACACGGTGTCGGTGCACGTGCTCTATCGCGCCGACGCGGCCGACGATTGTGCACGGGCATCGGCCGATGGCGCCGAGCAGAAGGCCTGCGTTGACCGGTCGCTCACCCAATGGCAGGGTGGAAAGGCGTTGGCCCAGACCCGCACCGCGCTCCGATGGCTGGAGGCGTTGTACGGGGATTATCCGTATCCGCAGATCACGGTGGTCAAGCGGATCGACGCGAGCGGCACCGAATTCCCGATGCTCCTGATGAACGGCGAGGCCTCGGTGGGGCTGACCGTGCACGAACTCGGGCATGTGTACACCTATGGGATTCTCGCCAACAACGAATGGCAGAGCGGCTGGATGGACGAAGGCCTCAGTTCGTACCAGGAACTGCTGCAGGCCGGAGACTCCCGCGTGCTGCTGGCAGCGCGTCTCGAGATGGCGGGCGAACGCAATCCGGCGCAGCCGGCGGATGCCGCCGTCCGCAGTCTGCGGCAGCGGCTCGACGCGATGGCCGATATCCAGGCGCAGTCCGTGCGCGAGGGGACGGCGGAGCCGATCGGTATGCGGGCCGATCTTTTCCGCAGCTTCGCCGTGTACAACGTCTCAGTGTACGATCGTGGCTCGTCGATGTATCAGGCGCTCCACGACGTGATGGGCGAGGAGAACTTCCAGCGGTTCCTGCGCGAGTACTACGCCATGTGGCAGTTCCGTCACGTGGATCGCTGGGCGATCCAGGCGACGGCGGAGCGGGTCGGTGAGCAGAAGCTGGGCTGGTTCTTCGACCAGTGGGTGCAGCAGGTCGGGGGCATCGATTACGCCCTGCGGGCGCCGGTCGTCCGTAAGGAGCAAGTGGCTGGGCGCTCCCGGTGGGTCGTGACCGCGCAGCTCGTTCGGGTTGGCCGCTACCGGCATCCGATGCCGGTGGGAGTGAGGACGGCCGCCGGGTGGACGATCGTGCGCGCCGACCCTTTGAAAGATTCACAGTTGGTGCAGTTTCGGCTCGACGCGGCCCCCGATGCCCTGTGGCTCGATCCATACGGCAGCACGGAGAGCCCGACGGCCCGGTTCTATCGATTAGATTTGCGGTCCCGCTGAGCGCAGCGCGGGCCGGCGCAGGATTTGTCTACGATTCTGGAGCGTTGCATGAGTGGTCGCGTCGAAGTGCGGCATGTGCCGAAACCGTGGGGACACGAGACGATCTGGGCCCACACCGATCGGTATGTGGGCAAGATCCTCCACATTACCGCCGGGCAGGCGCTGTCTGTGCAGTACCACGAGCGAAAGGACGAGACCGTCTTTTTGCTGCAGGGCGAAATGAAGTATTGGGTGCAGCTGCCAGGTGTAGCTGAGCTCCAGGACCAGCGGCTCACGACCGGGCAATCGTTCCGGATCACGCCGGGCACGATCCATTACATGGAAGCCATCACCGATTGCGACGTGCTCGAAGCCAGCACGCCGGAGCTCGACGATGTCGTCCGGATCAAGGATCGGTACGGACGCGAAGGCACCAGCGCGCCCTGAGTCGCGCTTCGCCCGATTCCGCAGTACTTCGTACGGCGCCGCCCCTCCCCGAGGACGGCGCCGTTCTGCATCTTGCGACGATCTGCAGGAGCGCCCGACTCACCCCGCCACTCGGGACCGAATCTGACATGAAGGTCATCATCCCCCTCGCCGGGAAAGGCACGCGCCTCCGTCCGCACACCCACGTGACGCCAAAGCCGATGCTGAAGGTCGCCGGCCGCCCGGTCATGAGCTACGTCATGGACGACGTGCTCACGCTCGGCAACGTGGAACAGGTGGTCTACATCACCGGCCACCTGAAAGACAAAGTCGAAGCGTACGCCCGCACGACGTACGACATCCCGAGCGTGTTCATCGAGCAGGCGGTGCAGGACGGCACGGCGGGCGCTGTCGCGCTGGCGAAGCCGTTCGTCGATCAGCCGGTGCTGATCATCTTCGTCGATACGATCTTCGATGCCGACCTGACCATTCTCAAGGATAACGACGACGACGGCATCATCTGGACCAAGGAAGTCGAGGACTACCAGCGCTTCGGCGTCGTGGTGACCGACGAACATGGTCACATGACGAAGATCGTCGAGAAGCCGAACGAGCCGATCTCCAAGCGGGCGAACATCGGTTTGTACTACATCAAGAACTGGAAGCTGCTGTACGAAGGCATCGATCACGTGCTCACCACGACGCCGCACAAGGGCGAGTGGTATCTCACCGATGCCTTCCAGTACATGATCGATCACGGCGCCAAGATCAGAGTCGTGGATGTGGCCGGATGGTACGACGCCGGTCAACTCGAGACGCTCCTCGACACCAATCGCACGATGCTCGAGAAGGGACGGGCCCGTCGCCCCGACACGGTGGGCGACGGTGCGACGATCGTCGAACCGGTCTACATCGAAGACGGCTGCATCATCGAACATGCGATCGTGGGGCCCAACGTCTCGCTCGGCGCCGGCAGCACGGTACGGCATTCGACGGTCGCGAACGCCGTGATCGGCGAGCACGCGACGATCGAACATGCGCAGCTCCGCGACGCGTTCCTTGGCGATCGCGTGGTGGTGCGTGGCGTGAAAGGCAGCATGACCCTCGGTGATGACTCCCATATCCGGATGGACGCATGAACGACGACTCGAACGGAACCAACCACGGCGTGTCGCGCCGTGACCTGCTCAGCGGCGCGGCGGCCGCATTGGCGGCCGCCGCAGTCACGAGCACGCCGGCGCGTCTGCTGGCCAGCACCGA
Source organism: Gemmatimonadota bacterium (assembly GCA_947457715.1). The sequence goes on along the minus strand of CANGXK010000070.1, from coordinate 4,434 downwards.
CGATTGGCGGGTCGATCTGACGCCGCCGCGGATGGCCGGCAACGGCAGCATGTTGGGCGTGCCGTTCGAGAAACACGCCACGGTGCGCATCGCCATCGTCGGCACTGGCCTGCGCGGCCGCTCGGTATTGAGCGAGCTGCTCGCCATCGAAGGCGTCGAGATCACGGCGCTCGCCGATATCGTACCGGAGAAGGCGCAGCGGGCCGCGGCGATGGTCGTGAAGGCCGGCCGCAAGGAACCGGCGCTGTACACCAACGGCGAGCGGGATTTCGAAAAGCTGGTGCTGCGCGATGACATCGACTTCGTGTACACCGCGACCCCGTGGCCGTGGCACACGCCGGTGGTGCTGGCCGCCATGAAGGCGGGCAAGCACGCCGGCAGTGAAGTGCCGATCGCGCTCACGGTCGATCAGTGCTGGGAGCTCGTCGACACCTCGGAGAAGATGCGCAAGCATTGCCTGCTGATGGAGAACTGCTGCTACGGCAACAGCGAGCTTACCGTGCTCCGGATGGTGCGCGAGGGCGTGTTCGGGACGCTCCTGCATGCCGAAGCCGCGTATCTGCACGACCTGCGCGCGATCCTCTTCGAGAACAAGGATGAAGGCCTGTGGCGCCGCTTCCCGCACACGGAGCGCGACACGAACTTCTACCCCACGCACGGACTCGGACCGGTCGCCCAGTACCTCGGCATTCATCGCGGTGACAAGTTCGAATACGTCGTGTCGATGTCGTCGCCGGAGGCCGGACTCACGGAGTGGCGGGAGAAGTCGGAGCCGAAGGACAGCCCGAAGTGGCAGGAACGCTACAAGGCCGGCGACATGAACACGTCGCTCATCAAGACGGCCAGAGGGCGCACCATTCTCCTGCAGCACGATGTCGTCAATCCGCGTCCGTATTCCCGCCTGAACAACCTGCAGGGGTCGAAGGCGATCTTCAACGATTACCCGGCCCGACTCTACATCGACGGCGCAGCTGGCGGCGAGAAGTGGACGCCGCTGGCCGAGTTCAAGAACAAGTACGAGCATCCGCTGTGGACGGCGGTCGGTGACATGGCCCGTAAGAACGGCGGGCACGGCGGCATGGACTTCATCATGGCGTATCGACTGGTGCAGTGCATGCGTGAAGGCCTTGCTCCTGATTTCGACGTCTATGACGCCGCCGCGTGGAGTGTGCCGTATGCCCTCTGCGAGCAGTCGATCAAGAAGGGCAGTGCGCCGGTCAAGTTCCCCGACTTCACCCGTGGTGCGTGGCAGACGTCCACGGCGCCGCAGGGACCAAGCACGACATGATTCACACGGCCGTCATCATGGCAGGAGGGCTCGGCACTCGGATGCGTCAGTCTGACGACACGGCGCAGCTGGAGGCCTCGCAGGTGGTGGCGGCCGATACGGGGATGAAAGGGATGATCCCCATCAAGCGTCCCTTTCTCGAGTATGTCCTCTCGGCGCTCGCCGACGCGGGGATGACCGATGTCCTGATCGTCATCGGTCCGGATCACGACGGCGTGCGGCGGTATTTCATGGAGGAGGCGCCACCGTGTCGCGTCCGTGTCCGCTTCGCCGTGCAGCCGGCGCCAATCGGAACCGCCAATGCCGTCTCCGTGGCCGCGGCGGCGATCGGTGATGTGCCGTTTCTCGTGTTGAATGCCGACAACTACTACCCGGTGAGCGCGTTCCGCGCGTTGGCGGCAGAGGACAGCGCCGGCACGGTCGCTTTCAATCGCGAGGCGCTGGTGCGTGAGGGGAACATCGATGCCGATCGGGTGCGTGCCTTCGCCGTCCTCGATGTCGGCGTTGACGGCATGCTGCGCGGGATCACGGAGAAGCCAGGGGACAGCATTGATCTGACGAGCGCATCGGCACAGTGGGTTGGCATGAACCTGTGGGCGGTTACGCCGGCCATCGTGGATGCCTGCCGTCGCGTGCCGCTGTCGTCGCGTGGCGAGTTCGAGTTGCCGGAGGCGGTGGGGCTGGCCATCCGTGAGGGCGTCCCCGTGCGCGCCGTTCGCCTGAGCGCGCCAGTGCTCGATCTCTCGCGTCGCGCGGACATCGCCAGCGTCGTGGATCGGCTCTCGTCTGTCGATCCGCACCCGTGACGATCGCCGCCTTCCCTCCGCTCAGCGAACTGTTTGTTCGTCGGCCGTTTGAACGTGCCGGGTTCGCACCGCCGGTGGCCAATGCGTATCGCTCGTTGCTGCGCGAGGCGCATCAGTCGCTCGACGCTGCCGCCGTGCCGTCGGACCAGCGTCGGGTGTGGATCGTCCCTGGGCGCATCGAAGTCCTCGGCAAGCATGTGGACTACGCCGGTGGACGGTCGCTGCTGTGCACGGTGGAGCGCGGCATCGTGCTGGTGGCGCGCGCGCGCGACGACCGGGTGGCGGTGTTGCGCGATGCGCGGCGTCGGGAATCGATGTCGATCGCGTTCGATGCGCCGACGCGCAGCACACTGCCGTGGGCGGTATATCCGCGCACCGTCCTGCGGCGCTTGATCTCGAATTTTGGCACCGCCGTGCGCGGGGCCGACATCGCCTTGGCGAGCAACCTGCCACCGGCCGCGGGAGTCTCGAGTTCGAGCGCGCTCACGGTTGGCCTCGCGCTGGCCTTCGCCGAGTTGTCGGAGCTGGCCGCACTGCCGGCGTGGCGTACAACGATCACCGATCGCGTGGCGCTGGCCGGCTACATCGGCGCGCTCGAGAATGGCGCGGACTTCGGGATGCTGGCGGGAGAGCGTGGCGTGGGCACGATGGGTGGCGCGCAGGATCAGACCGCGATTCTCTGCAGTGAGCCAGAGCGGCTGGAGATGTTTCGATGGGCACCGGTGACGTATGAGCGATCGGTGCCGTGGCTGTCGGACTACGCCTTCGTGGTTGGCGTGAGCGGGGTGGTAGCCGCGAAAACCGGAGCGGCAAAGGAACGCTACAATCGGGCCGCGCGCACCGCGCACCGGCTGGTGGATGCGTGGAATCTGCACGGTGGCGCGCTGGCGGAAACGCCGGCGCGCACGCTGCGCGAGGCGTTCGAGGCCGCATCCAACGGGCCCGTCACGCACGTGCCGTCAATCCTGGCCGCCGCCGCGCGGGCCGGCGCCGATCACGAATTCACGGCCAATCACCTCGTCGCGCGCCTTGAGCAGTTCTTCGACGAGACCTTCGTGATTGTTCCCCACGCGGCCGCTGCGCTGGCCGACGGCGACGTGCAGCAGTTCGGGGCGCTGGTGGATCGTTCGCAGGGCGGTGCCGAGCGGGCGCTCGAGAATCAGATCGCGGAGACCGTGCATCTGGCGCGATACGCGCGCGACCTCGGGGCGCAGGCGGCCAGCGCCTTCGGCGCCGGGTTCGGCGGCAGTGTGTGGGCGATGGTGCAGGCCAGTGAGGCCGAGCGATTCGCTTCGCGATGGCGCGAGCGCTATCTGCGTGCGCACGGATCCGCGTCACATCGCGCGCTGTTTTTTGCCACGCAGCCGTGCGCCCCGGCACTCGAGGTGGTCGACACCGATACGCGCGCGCCGGACTGACGCGCGCCGGTCGTGTCGCTAGGCCGTCGTACCGAGCGTGACCACCAGCTGCAGGGCACGCTCGAGGCCGATGTGGCCGTCTGTGTCGTCGTACCACTCATCGGCCGTGTGTGCCGCGCTGCCCGTGCCGCCGGCGCCAATGGCGATGGCCGGTATGCCGCGTGACAGTGGAACATTGGCATCGGTCGAGGCCGACGCGGACTGCGGCGTGCGTCCCACCGCGCGCGTGGCCCGTTCCGCCGCCATCACCAGCGGGTGACGATCGTCGAGCGCACCCGCCGGTCGTTCGCCGAGGGACGTGATGACGCTGTGCAGCGCGAGTGCGGGCTGCCGGCGCGATTCTTCTTGCGCTGCCGTGGCTGCCAGCCGCGAGAGTTCGGCGTCCATCGTGCGCAGCCGGTCGCTCTGCAGTGAGCGGATGTCGACATCGATCCAGGCTTCGGTCGGGACGCCCGTGAGATGCTCACCGCCGCGCATACGGGTCACGGCGATGACGCCGTACGGGCGCGAGGCATCGGCCAGACGGGCGATGGCCGCCACACAGGCACCAGCGGCGTGCACCGGATTCGGCGTCGCGCTGTTGGCCCAGCTGTGTCCGCCAACGCCGGTGAACGTGATACGCCGCCGCCGCGACCCGACGGCGTGATGCACGATCGTGCGGTCACCCGGGCCGTCGATCGCCACCGCCGCGGCCGGTGTGAGTCCGCGCGCGGCCGCGTCATCGAACCACTGGGTCGCGCCGCGCAGGTTGCCTTCGCCTTCCTCGCCGACGGTGAGGACGAGCACCACCGGACGCTGCAGTCGTGACCGGACCTCCGGATGCGGGAGCACGCGCGCGAGCACCTGCATCGCGGCAAGGCCGCGCCCGTTGTCTCCGATGCCGGGGCAGTGCACGCGCGCGCCGTCGTAGCGCACCGTCAGT
>CANGXK010000069.1 GCA_947457715.1 Gemmatimonadota bacterium | reverse complement strand
GGCAAGTGGGCCGCCTACACCCTCAGCCCGGTTGTCGGTGAAGGGGAACTGGTCGTTCGGTCCACGGCGTCGGCGACGGAATACCGCGCCGCCCGTGGCTTCACCGGGCGCCCGCAGTTGCAGCCCGCCGCCGACTCGGCCGCGCAATTCTCGGCCCAGCCGGCACAGTTCAGCGCCGATGGGCGCTTCGTGGCCTACACCATCTACGCCTCCCGCGTTGAGGTTGAGCGCGCCCGCGCGCGCCGCGGCGCGCCGGTGCCGCGCAACGGCATGGGCATCATGAACCTGGCGAACGGTACGGTCACGAGCGTGCCGGCCGTTCGTTCGTTCCGCCTCGCGCGCAACGGGGGGCGTTTCCTCGCCTACTTGCTGGAGGACACCACGGCCGCGCCCCGCAACGGGGCCGGTACGCCGCCAGTCGGTACGCCGCCAGTCGGTACGACGGCCGCGCCCACCGGACCGCGACGCGCGAACGGCGTCACGCTCGTGCTGCGCGACCTCGCCACCGGCACCGAGCAGCGCATCGAGGGCGTGACGGCCTTCGCGTTCGACGATGAGGAAAAGTGGCTCGGATACACCGTGACGACGCGCGACGGGGCCGGCAACGGCGCTTATGTTCGTGCCCTCGCGTCCGGTACGGTCACGCCGCTGCTCACCGGGCAGGCCACCTATCGCGGGATGACGTTCGATCGGAAGGGCGCACAGGTCGCGCTCCTCTCCGACGTCGGCGACTCCACGCCGAAGCCGAAGATGGCCGTCTATCACGCGTCGCTCGTGCCGGTGAAGGGCAAGCCGGTTGCCGCGCGCAAGATCGTCGCGGCGACGGAAGCACCCGCGGGAATGCTCATCGCCGAACGTGGCGCGGTCAGCTTCACGCGCGAGGGGAATGGGGTGATCTTCTCCCTCGGTAACGTGCCGATGGATTCGATTCCGGCCGACTCCCTCGTGGACAAGGCGGGCTACGATCTGTGGCACTGGCAGGACACGCAGATTCAGCCGCAGCAGAAGGTCAGCGCCAATCGCGATCGCAATCGCACGTATACGGCGCTCTACACCATCGCCAGCGGCAAATGGACGCAGCTCGCGAATGACAGCCTCCGTGTCACCGTCAGCAACGACGGCCGCCGCGTGCTCGGCATCAACGCAGTGGAGTACGCGATCCCCCAGTTCTGGGGTGAAGGCGCGAGCGATGCGTATCTTATCGACCCGGCCACCGGCGCGCGGACGCTCATTGCCAAGGCCCTCGACGGGAATGCGCAGCTCTCCCCCGGCGGCAACTACGTCACCTGGTTCGAGAAGGGACAGTGGGTGTCCTATGCCGTCGCGACCGGCAAGAAGGCGGTGCTCACCGAAAAGCTGCCGGTCAAGTTCCAGGACGAGGAGTTCGATTCGCCCGACGTTCCGCCCCCGTACGGCCTCGGTGGATGGAGCGTGGCCGACAAGCGCGTGCTCGTCTACGATCGCTTCGACATCTGGGAAGTCGATCCGTCGGGCGTGGTAGCTCCGAAGAATCTCCCCGATGGAGAGGGACGTCGCGCGGGCACGACGTTCCGCGTGGTCGACCTCGATCGCGAAGATCCGTTCCTCGATGCGAATACGCCGCTGCTGCTGCGTGCCGTGGATTCACTCACCAAGGCCTCCGGCTTCTGGCGTGATCGGATGGGTGTGGACGGCAAGCCTGAGAAGATCGTGATGGCCGACCGCAACCTCAACGGACTGCAGAAGGCGCGTAACGCGGAGCAGTATCTGCTCACGCAGAGCACCTATCGCGAGTTCCCGGACCTCTACACGGGAACCACCATCGCGAGCACGGCGAAGATCTCGAACGCCAATCCGCAGGACGCGCAGTACCCGCGCGGCACCGTGGAGCTGGTGTCGTGGCTCAACGGCGACGGCATCCCGCTTCGCGGCCTGCTGCACAAACCGGAGAACTTCGATCCGTCGAAGCAGTATCCGATGATCGTGTACTTCTACGAGAAACTCACCGACGGCCTGCACAACTATGTCGCACCCTCGGGTCGCAACACGGTCAACCCGCTCGTCTACAACAGCCTCGGCTATATCGTTTTCCAGCCGGACATCATTTACACCGATGGCCAGCCTGGGCCGAGCGCGGCCAAGTCGATCATTCCGGGCGTGCAGGCGCTGATCGCCAAGGGCTTCATCGATCCGAAGCGGGTCGGCATCACCGGCCAGTCGTGGGGTGGATACCAGTCGGCATATCTGATCACCGTGACCAACATGTTCGCCGCCGCGGTGCCCAACGCGACCGTGGTCAACATGACGAGCGCATACGGTGGAATCCGCTGGCAGTCCGGACTCGCTCGCGCGTTCCAGTACGAGCACACCCAGAGCCGCATCGGTGGATCGCTCTGGCAGTACCCGGAGCGGTTCGTGGAGAACTCGCCGCTGTTCAAGCTCGATCGCGTCACCACGCCGGTGCTGTTCATGGCCAACGACAACGACGGCTCGGTGCCGTGGTACCAGGGCATTGAGTTCTATGTCGCCATGCGTCGCCTTCAAAAGGAGGCGTACATGGTGGTCTACAACGGCGATGAGCATAACCCGACGAAGCGCGCCAACCAGAAAGACATTGACAAGAAGATGATCGAATTCTTCGCCGTGAAACTTCAGGGGGCCGATGCCCCGTCATGGATGGTGCGCGGAATCCCGTTCCTCGAAAAGGGACGCGATCAGGTGAAGATGTCCAACTCGACGGCGGGCGGCTCGGCGCCGGCCCGTCCCAACGGAGGCAAGTGATGGCAGCTGACGAAATCGACTACCAGATCATCGGCGACGACCTGCAGGCGGTGATCATCACGCTCGACCCCGGCGAAGCGGTGTTCGCCGAGGCAGGCGGCATGATGTTCATGCGTGAAGGCATTACGATGGCCACCACGCTCGACCCCAACGCCAAAGGCGGCGGCCTGTTCGACAAGTTGGTCGGGGCGGGGAAGCGGGTGCTCTCCGGTGACTCGTTCTTCGTCACCCTGTTCGGCAACAGCGGCGCGCAGCGCGCCGACGTGGCCTTCGCCGCCCCGTTCCCGGGGAAGATCGTGCCGCTCAACCTGCGCGACTGGGGCGGCACCGTCCTCGCGCAGAAGGACAGCTTTCTCTGCGCCGCGCGCGGGATCGACATCTCCGTGGCGTTCACGCGCAAGATCGGTGCAGGCTTCTTCGGTGGCGAAGGCTTCATCCTCCAGAAACTCCAGGGCGATGGCCTCGCGTTCCTCCACGCCTCGGGCACGCTGCACGCGATCGATCTGGCGCCCGGCGCGAAGCTCCGCGTGGATACCGGATGCCTCGTGGCCTTCCAGCCGACGGTGGATTACGACATTCAGCGCGTGCCCGGTCTCAAGACGGCACTGTTCGGTGGCGAAGGGTTGTTCTTCGTGCAGCTCACCGGACCTGGCCGCGTAATTCTGCAAACACTGCCATTCTCGCGTCTGGCTGACCGGATTATCGCCGCGGCGCCGCGGGCCGGCGGTAAGCGTGTCGGCGAAGGTTCCATCCTCGGCGGCCTCGGCGGTTTGCTGGACGGCGACAACTAGCCAGAGGCTGTAACTGAAGGAATTCGGGGCGGCGGCTCCCTCCGCCGCCTCGAACCCCCTAGTTTTGCACGCTTATGGCCACTCGTAATCCGCCCCAAGCCGAGGCGCCGACTCCGGCTGCCTGGTCCATCGAATCCGCTCGCGCGCTCTACAACGTAGAGGGCTGGGGAGCCGGCTATTTCGACATCAACGAGCGCGGACGCGTCATCGTTCGCCCGAATCCGGACCGGCCGGATCTCACCGCGGATCTGCGCGACCTTGCGCATGATCTCGAAGGCCAGGGCATCGCCCTGCCGGTGTTGCTGCGCTTCTCCGACATTCTCAAGTCGCGTATCGAGACGCTCAGTGAGCGCTTCGATGCCGCCATGAAGGAATTCGACTACTCCGGTGGGTACACCACCGTGTATCCGATCAAGGTGAATCAGCAGCGGCACGTGGTCGAGGAGATTGTCAAGTTCGGCAAGACGCACGGCGTCGGTCTCGAGTGCGGATCAAAGCCCGAGCTGCAGGCCGTCCTTGGCCTCTCAGAGAGCACCGAGCACCTCATCGTCTGTAACGGCTACAAAGATCATGAGTTCATGCGTCTCGCCCTCATGGGGCAGAAGCTTGGCCACAAGGTCTTTATCGTGCTTGAGCAGGTCAGTGAGCTTGACGTGCTGCTCGAAGTCGCCGAAGAACTCGGCGTGACGCCCACCTGCGGCGTACGCATCAAGCTGGCCAGCGAGGGCGCCGGACGGTGGGCCCAGAGCGGCGGCGAGAAGAGTAAGTTCGGCCTGAGTTCGGCGGAACTGATCAAGCTGATCGACAAGCTGCAGTCGCTCGGGAAGCTCGGCATGCTGAAGCTGATTCACTTCCATCTCGGCAGTCAAATCACCGACATCCGCTTCATCAAGTCGGGGCTGCAAGAGGTGGCGCGCTTCTATCTCGAGCTTCGGGCCATTGGTGTCGACATCACGCACGTGGATGTCGGCGGCGGTCTCGGGATTGACTACGACGGCACCAACTCCACGAACAACGCCAGCGTCAATTACTCCCTGCAGGAGTACGCCAACGACGTGATCTACACGATCGCCGAGGCATGCCGGGATGCCGAGTTGCCGATGCCGCACATCATCAGCGAGTCCGGTCGCGCGCTCACCGCGCACCACGCGCTCTTGCTCGTGAAGGTCATCGACGTCGAATCGCAGGCCGAGCAGCCGATTCCCGTGCTCGACGACGACGAACACTCGTTGTTGCACGAGATGTACGAGGACTGGCGCACGCTCACCGAACGTGGGGCGAAACCACGCAAGGTGCTCGAAGTATTCCACGACGCGTCGTTCGACAAGGATCGCGCCCGCAACTACTTCAACAGCGGCGTGCTGAACTTACGCGGCCTCGCAAAAGCGGAGGTGCTCTGGCTCGGCACCATGAATGCGATCTATCGCATCGCCAAGGCCGACGAGGATACCTACGCCGACATCCTGCCCGAGCTCGAGTCGTCGCTGGTCGATCGCTACTTCTGCAACTTCTCGCTCTTCCAGTCGCTGCCTGACAGCTGGGCGATCGATCAGCTCTTCCCGATCATGCCGATTCACCGGCTCGACGAGGAGCCCGTCCGCCGCGGCACGTTGCAGGATGTCACGTGCGACTCCGATGGGAAAATCGACCGCTTCGTGGGTGACAAGAAAGGACGCCCGAGCCTCGAACTCCATGAGTTCCGCGACGGCGAGGACTACATCCTCGGCATCTTCCTCACGGGTGCATACCAGGAAATTCTCGGCGATCTGCACAACCTCTTCGGTGATACGAACGCGGTGCATGTGCGCCTGAACGATCAGGGCGCCTACGAGATCACGGATCTCGTCGAAGGCGATACGGTCACCGAGGTGCTCAACTACGTACAGTTTGGCGCATCGCAACTTCTCGCCACGTTCCGCCGTAAGGTGAATTCCGCAACATCCCTCACGCGCGAAGAGGCGAATGCCTTCATCGCGGATTACGTCGCGGGGCTTGAGGGATACACCTACCTCGAAGGAGAGGCCGCTCGATGAATGAGGTTTCGGCTGCATCATCCCAAGGCAGTGTGTTCGAAGACGTGCTGGAAGTGCTGTGGGCGCCCGCGAAAGTGTTCGATCGCTCGCGGGCGAAGGGTGTCGGGATGTACATCCTCGTGCTCACGGTCAGTACGCTGGTCCTTATGTTCGCGACGAAGGGGCTGATTCAGCCGTACATTGACGCCAATTTTTATCTGCAGATGCAGCAGATGGCTGCCAAAGGTACGCCGATGCCGGCCGAGGCGGCCGCCGCCGCCCAAAAGTTCTCCAGCTATGGATTTCTCGCCTCGGGCGTTCTCATGATCCCGATCGGTGCAGTGCTGACTGGCCTGCTGGTCTGGATCGGCGGCAAGGTCGCGTCGGCGAGCGTCACCTACGGACAGGCGATGCTCATTGCCACGCTCGCGTCCGTGCCGCGCGTTCTCAGCTTCATCGCCACGGCGGTGCAGGGCGCGATGGTCGATCCCCAATCCATTCGCTCCTTTTCCGATGCGGCGCTTGGCGCGGCGCGGTTCGTCGATCCGGCCGCCGCGTCGCCGGCACTCACGGCGATGCTGTCCAATCTCGATCTGTTCAACATCTGGCAGCTGGTCCTGATGGCGATCGGGATCAGCGTAGTCGGCCGCGTTGAGCGTAGTGCCGGGGTTGTCGGCGCGCTTGTCGCGTGGGGACTCGGCGTCGCGCTCACGGTGGTGCCGGCACTGCTGGCCTGATTAAACAGTCCGCAACTAAAACCACAAAGGGGCGCCGTGAGTTCACGGCGCCCCTTTGTGCTGCGAACGTTCGACCGACTCAGGCGGCGAAGCGCTTCGCGACTTCCGCCCAGTTCACCACGTTCCAGTACGCGCCGAGGTAGTCCGCGCGACGGTTCTGGTACTTGAGGTAGTACGCATGCTCCCAGACATCGCAGCCGAGGAGCGCGTGCTTGCCGTCCATGAGCGGATTGTCCTGATTCGGCGTGCTCATAATCGAGAGCGCGCCGTTCGTCGACACCAGCCATGCCCAGCCGGAACCGAAACGACCCATGCCGGCGGCCTGGAACTGCTCCTTGAACGCGGCGAAGGAACCGAAGGCCTTCGCGATGGCCTCGGCCAGCGCGCCCGTGGGCTCGCCGCCGGCATTCGGCGCCATGGTCTGCCAGAACAGCGAGTGATTCCAGTGACCACCCCCATTGTTGCGGACCGCCGTGCGGACCGCTTCCGGCACGTCGTTGATCTTGCTGCAGAGCTCGTCGATCGACCATGACGCCAGCTCGGGCGCCTTCTCGATCGCCGCGTTCAGATTCGTTACGTACGCCTGATGATGCTTGCCATGATGAATATTCATGGTTTGCGCATCGATATGCGGCTCGAGCGCGTCGGGTGCGTACGGCAGCGGCGGAAGAACGTGGGCCATGACAACGACTCCTTCAGTGTGACGTGAGTACGACGAAAGTTCGAACCCAATGGGTCAGTGCGATCAGGCTCGTGCCTGAGCACTGCGATTGCGCCACCAGGCAATGATGCCCGGCAGGATCGACAGGAACACCACCACCAGAATCACCTTCTCCACATGTTTTGCGACGCCGGGGACCGTCTTCGCGAGCACGTACCCCGTGATGAGCATGCTCCAGATCCACAGCACGGCGCCGATCACATTGTACGCAAGAAACGACGCGTATCGCATCCGGCCCACGCCGGCCACCACAGGCGCGAATGTCCGGACGATCGGCATGAAGCGCGCGATGATAATCGTCTTGCCGCCGTGCGTCTCATAGAACGCCTGCGCCTTCAGCAGGTGATCCTTGTGGAAGAACAGCGAATCCTCGCGGGTAAAGATGCGCGGGCCGCTCGCCTTACCAACGTTGTAGCCGACCGTGTCGCCCACGATGGCTGCCACCGTCAAGATCAGACCCAGCAGCCACACGTTGAGCCCGAAGGCCGGGTCCGCGGCGAGCAAGCCGGCCGTGACCAGGAGCGAATCGCCGGGCAGGAAGAAGCCCACCAGCAGCCCCGTCTCCGCAAAGATGATGATCGTCAGTCCGACGTAGCCGGCCCACTGGACGAGGGCGGGAAGGTCGCGGAGCTTGTGGTAGAACTCGGTCAGAAATTCCAAGCAGACATCCGGAGGCGGTCGAGGACAGGAACCGTAGAGCGTTCGGTGGGCGGAAAGGTCGACGGGCGTGGCGTCGCGGTCAACAGCGAAGGATAACTGGCCGTCCGGTCGGTCAGCGAGGTACCTTCCCGCCGTGCACGCCCCATCCCCTGAGCCCCGCGACGCGCCTCCGCTCCACGTGTTCGTGGTGTCCCATACCCATTGGGACCGGGAGTGGTACCACACCGCCGGGCGATTTCGGCAGCGCCTGGTCGCCCTCCTGGATGCCGTGCTCGAACGCGCACCGGGCGGCGAGACGTTTCTGCTCGACGGCCAGTCGATCACGCTGCTCGATTTTCTGGCCGTCCGCCCTGACCGGGAGCCCGAGTTGCGCCGTCGACTTCAGTCCGGCGCGCTTGAGGCCGGTCCATGGTTCGTGCTGGCCGACAATCTCATTCCCTCAGGCGAAGCGATCCTTCGCAACCTGGAAGCCGGCCGCCGCGTGCTCGGCCGCTTCGGTGCGGTGCCTCCACCGGTCGCCTATTGCCCCGATACGTTCGGCCATCCGGCCGTCATGCCGGCCGTGGCCGCAGGGTATGGATTCCCGGTCGCCGTCGTGTGGCGAGGCGCCGGGGGCGCCGGCCATCCGCCCACCGATGCTTTTCGGTGGCTATCGCCCAATGGCGCGTCGGTCGTGGCGCATCATCTCCCGCCCGATGGCTACGAGTACGGCAGCGCACTGCCGTCGTCCAGCGAGGCCGCCGTCAACCGCTGGCGCCAGATGCGGGTGCTCTTCACCGCGCGCAATCAAACCGGACTCACGCTGCTGTTGAATGGTGCCGACCATCATGCCCTCCAGCCAGACATCGTGGAGGCCGCGGCGGCGCTGCGCGAGGCGGCCGCGCCCGACGTCATCGTTCAGCGCTCGTCGCTGACCGCGTTCGGACAGCAGTTGCACGCGATTGGGCAGTCGATGTCCCTGCCGCACGTGGTCGGAGAGTTGCGCGATTCCTATGGCTACACCTGGACCTTGGGTGGGACGCTCGGCACTCGCGCCCACCAGAAGCGCCGTAACGCACAGCTGGAACGCCTGCTCCTGCGCGATGTCGAACCCTGGCTCGCCCTCGCGTGGCTGCGTCATCCCGTACTCCGCGCGCGCCGCCCATCGCCCTCCGGGGCACTCACGCTCGCGCAGTTGCCCGCGCTGCTCAACGTCGCATGGCAGGAACTGTTGGAAACCCATCCGCATGACACGCTCTGTGGCTGTTCCCTCGATGACGTCGCCCGCGCGATGGAGGCACGCCAGGACGGTGTGCGGTCGCAGGGGGGCGGACTTCGCATCGCAGCGCTGGAACTGGCGTTGCAACACGACCCCGTGCAGGCGCGTTCGCGCACAATCGCTCCGGATGCGGTCGGCCCGGTTGTCGTACGGAATCGGGCGGCGTACGCGCGGGCGGGAATCGCCGAGCTGCGGCTGGTCGAAACCATCGGCGATGTGGTCGTCGGGCCGGGCGGAGCGGACGCGTTACCTGTCGCCATCGGCGCAACGGCCGGCGCTCCTCCACTCCCCGGGGTGTTGGTGCAGCCGCTAAGCCGTCGCGTCGAACACTTCCGCCGTGAGTCGCCGCAGCAGTACCCGGACAACGACCTCGTACGGATGCATCGGGTTGTGGCGTGGGTGCCGAGCGTGCCCGCCTGCGGACTGCGGCTGCTCGGCCGCGGTGCTGCGGACGCCACCGCGCCAACGCCGGTTCGCGTCCGTGAGCGCGGGGCAACCATCGACATTCGCAATGCGTCGATTCGCATCACCGTCCAGGATGGTCGCGTCTCCCTCGAGCAGGACGGGCGTCGCCTCGACGACGTGCTCGTCGTCGAAAGTACCAGCGACGTGGGCGATAGCTACACACCGGCGCTGCGAGGCGCGCCCGAGCGACTGCGCTGCGTGGGAACGCAGGTGCT
>CANGXK010000068.1 GCA_947457715.1 Gemmatimonadota bacterium | reverse complement strand
CCGAACACCACGTCGTGGACCGCCGTCGTATTCGTGAGACACAGACACACGATGTCGCACGACTCGGCCAGCGCCCGCGGCGACTCGGCCAACGTCGCGCCGTCGAGCACGAGCGGGGCGGCTTTGTCGGGCGTACGGTTCCACACCGTCACCGACAGTCCGCACTCCAGCAATCGCTGTACCATCGGCGTGCCGATGAGCCCCGTGCCGATGAATCCTATGCGAGGCGAACCCGCAGTGCCTGTGTCAGGCATACAGGTGCAACCCGTTGTCCATGCGAATCACTTCGCCTGTGATGCCGGGGGCGCCGGCCACGAGGAAATACGCCAGCCCCGCCACCTCGTCCACCTGCAGCAGCCGCGGCAGCGCCTGCGTGACCAGATACTTCTCTTCCACCGCTTTCAGCTTGTCGCCGTCGAGCACGCGACTGGGCAAGCCACCGCTCACGTAGCCGGGGGCGATCGCGTTCACGCGGATATGCGGGGCGAGTGCGCGGGCCAGCGACAGCGTGAGGGTACTCACGGCGCCCTTCGATGCGGCATAGGCCACACTCGACCCTAGACCGGCCGTGCCGGCGATGCTGGACAGGTTCACCACCGCACCGCGCCCCGACTCCCGCAGCAGATCGCGACAGGCGCGGATCATGCGAAAGGTGCCGGTGAGATTCACGTCGTACGTGCGCGCGAACTCGCTCTCGTGTAAGGCGTCGAGATCGGCGTGGGGAATGAAGCGCGTGGTGCCGGCGCAGTTCACCAACGCGTCGGTGCGCCCGAAATGCTCGCGCATGGTCGCGGCGGCGGCGTGGCAGCTGTCATCACTGGTGACGTTGAGCAACACTACCTCGGCCCGCGCCCCGAGCGCGGTGCATTCGGCGGCCACGGCGTCCGCGGCGGGGCGGGTGTCGTCGTCGAGCGAGCAGATGCCGACGTCCCAGCCGTGGCTAGCGAAGGTGCGGGCGCAGGCGGCGCCGATACCGGTGGCCGCACCGGTGATGAGGCAGACGGGTCTTGCGGAGGAGGTCATAGGGGAGAGCTTACCGGAGGGGAGGGCAATCGTCCACCGATCGGGCGGCTTTCGCCGGAACGGTGGGCGTGGCTGGCATCTCGGTCTTCATCCGCGCGATGCGACGAGGGCGATCAACGCGCGGTTGCTCACGTTCCTGTTCCGGCACGTCACGGCCTAGCGTCCGGAAATCGTTACGCTGGTGGCGTCACACTCAGGAAGGCGTCGGCCGGCGTGAGCAACACGCCCGGCATGAAGCCGAGCACCAGCAGGAGCGCGAGGAGCGTGGCGGCGACTAGGCGTTCGCGGGTGAGCAGATCCGGCGCCATCGACGGCATGCCACGGCCGAGGAACGTCTTCGAGTAGCCGGTGAGCGTGGCGACGGCGAGGAAGGCGCTGGCCAGGATGATCGCCACCGTGCTGATCGGGCTCTCCATCCACAGTGTGTGGAGCAGCAGATCGTCGGCTACGAAGCCTGCCATGCCGGGCAGGCCCACGCCGGCGCCACCGAACAACGCGAAGGCGGCCGCCAGCACGGGGAATGCCACCACGCGCCCGCCCGGGCCGCTGAACGACACCGGTCCCACGCGCGACTCGAGCGCGCTCGTCATGATGCCGATGCCGCCGAGCGCGAGGCCCATGGTGACCATGACCAGCAACGCGGCCGCGAAGCTGCCGTAGCTGGCGGTGCCGATGGCGGCCAGCACCATGCCGCCGTGCATGGCGGTCGTGCCGCGATAGAAGCCGCGCAGATCCTTCTGAACGAGCGTGATCAGCGCCGCCACGATAGCGGCGACCGCGCCGCCGCGGATGAACCACGGTGCCAGGATGATCGCCGCCTCGTGATGATCGACGAAGCGCAGGTGTACGAAGACGAGCGCAATGGCCGACGCGAGTTGCTGCGTCTGCACCGACGGTGCCCGGTCGCAGAGACTCGCCACGCCGACGTGCAGCGGCATCACCCCCGTGCGCATCGCGATGGCGAGGCCGGAGAGGACCAACGCGACGGTCAGATGCCCCAGATGGATACTGACGGCGGCGGCCGCAGCCAGGCCAGCGGTCGTGAGCAGCATCCAGGCGCCGGTGCGCGCGAGAGGCCACGCACTGGCCGCATGAATCAGGGCGCTGCCGGCTACCGCTCCGTAGGCAATCGCGCCGTGCCCTGAAAAGAACGCGATGCCCTGCGTGAGGATCATCGCCAGCAGCGGTATGGCCTGGCGCCGCCCTGGCTGGGCGATCACCGGCGCCGCCAGCAGCACCATGCAGAACAGCAACGCTTCCCACGGGGCCGAAAAGGTCGTCATGACATCGCTCACGCGTCACCCCGTGGCGTGGTTCGCTCGTCGGCTGACAGCGCGCGCCGGAAGCGCTGATCGGCGCGGTCGAGCAGTCGGGCCACGCCGAGCATCGGTACCAGCATGGTGTCAATGAGGTCGTCGAGCCGCAAGCGATGCAGCGACGCCGCATAGACTCGCGCCGCCACTTTGGGCGACCACCGCTCGATCAGGCTCGGCGCGCGGTTGGCGTGCCCGAGGCGGTGGCTGTCGTGGATCATGTTCGGCGCCTTGAGATACTGCCCCAGGCGCAGAAACGCATGGCACACCAGATGCGCGAGCGCGAGCGTCGTCCAGCCCATGCCGATTTCAGCCAGGATCAAGCCAACCTGCGCCAGCGTCGCGTGGGCGAGCGCGCCCTTGGCATCGGTGTGCACGCGCACGACCGCCGCCGCATAGACCGCGGTGGCGAGACCGACGATCACCGCCATCGTCCGGGCGATCATTGACACTTCAAGCATCGGCCAGACGCGCAGGAGCAGGAACAGGCCGGCATGAATCGAGACGGCACCGTAGAACAGCGCACTCGACGGGGTCGGCCCTTCCATCGCGCGCGGTAGCCAGCCGGAGAACGGCAGCTGCGCGGACTTCCCCATCGCCGACAGCAGGAAGAGCAGCGCAATCGCGGTGGACTGCATGGCCGGCAGCGTTGCCGCACTGCCCAGCGCCGAGAAGCGCGCCGAACCGAGCGCGTCGAAGGTCATCACCGTGGCGATGAGCAGGCCGGCATCGGAGAAGCGATAGGTGGCGAAGGCGCGCACCGAGGAGCGCACCGGCTCGTCGCGCTCGTGGAAGAAGCCGATGAAGAAGGCCGACGAAATGCCGATCAGCTCCCATCCCGCGAAGAACAGCTCCAGCGCACCGGCCAGCGCCACCAACTGCGTGCCCGTCGCGAACAGTCCGAGCAGCGTGAAGAAGCGCGTGAAGCCGGGCTCCTTGTGCAAATAGGTGCGGGAGAAGCGCGCGACCAGCGCCGTGAGCACGGACGCGAAGAGGGCGATCGTGATCGAGATGCGATCGACGAGCAACACGGCCGGAATGCGGAAGTCACGAATGCGCAGCCAGTCTCCGAACTCGATATCGCCGCGTACCGGTGCCCCGATCAGGCCGAGGTATCCTGTCAGCACGACGGCACCGGCACCGATGGATGCCATGAGTCCGCCGTGCACGACGAGCGTGACGAACCGCTCAGACGCATGCTTCCGCCAGAGCAGGACCTGGATGCCGATGATGAAGACACTGAGGAGTGGCGCGAGCACCGTCAGGGCGAGCGCGCCGCGGACGAGGGACGGGGTGTCGATCAACGAGTCGGTCATGTCGGTTGGTGAAGTCGAGGGCCGACAGCCGACAGCGGCAAGGCACTGCGCACGAGTGCCGGGGGCAAGTGCGCGCGACTCTGCATATGCCACTCGGGCGAGCGTTCCACGACGGGCAGCAGCATGGGTTGCGGCTCGTACGGCATGAATCCGCCGTCCTGAAAGAGCGACATCGCCCCGGTGTCCGGATGCACCGCGACCAGCTGAATCCACTGCTTCGTCACCAACTCGGCCACCTCGGCCTGACGCGATGCCACCGTCAACAACGACTCCGGAGACGCGTCCACGATGAGCAACAGACGCATCGGCTCATGGATTTCCACCATCTGTCGCGGCAGACCGGTACGGAGATCGCTTTGATGCCCGTTCATCACGCCGATGAGTCCCGTGACATTGTGCGGCAGCTTGGTGCCGCAGCCGAACGTCTCGTTGTCCACCGATGAGAAGTAGTACTCGAGACTGATGCCCGCCCCGACGGGGCCCACGGCGGCGAGAATGCGTTCGAGCACCTTGTCGTTCTCGTCGACGGCGGGGTCGTAGCTCACCAGAAATGCGCGGCGATCGAGGTGCAGTCCGCGGGTGAGCTGTCGCCGGCCCACGATGCAGATGGCGTTGGTGCAATGCCCATACTCCGGCCGCGGCTGCGCGAGGTGCGACGAGCGCGCCTCGACGTGCAGGAGCGCCGCCTCAGGGGTGAGGTCGAGCGGCGCATCGTCGAAACGCCGGCTGCGCTCGAGGGCGTCTTCGCGGCGCGCAACCTCCAGCGCCCCAAACACCTCCTCGAACGCCGACACCAGCGATGTCGGCAGCGTTTCGAGATCGTAGTAGCGCACGCTGTCGCTGGCGGTGTCGTGCAACGCGCCCACGAACCACGTGTCGTTCGGGATATTGATGCCACGCCGCCGCACACCCTCACGGACATCGGGGCGGTTGGCCATGTCGGCGAATACGCGCGCATTCGCGCCGCCGCGCCGACCGCCGCAGGCGCCGCAGTCGTGCGCCGACTCGTGCGGATTGTTCAGGCTGGTGGACCCGTGACCCAGAAAGACGATGATCGGGGCGAAGTCACGCACCAGTCCGAGATTCGTGAGTACGGCCGTGACCCGGTCGATCGACTCGTCGAGTGAGAAGCCGACCGGTTTGCCACCATCGGTGATACGGGCGCTGTCGTCCACGCGAAAGGCCGAGAGGCGTGTGGAGGGCACCGGCGCGAGCCGCGACACCAGGCGCTGTCCCCACTGCAGCGACGAACGGGGCGCAGCTACGCGCGCCAGCGTCTTGAGGCCAGAGATCGGACCGAGCAGAAACGAGAGGCCCGCACCACCCGTGAGCGTGCGCGACGCCACGGCGGCGCGGCGTTCCCAGCCGAGCCAGCGATCGCGGACGCGCTGCCGGAGTGCATGCCGTCCGCGCGCCGTGTACACCGGCTGCTCGTGCACTTCGTGAGCGGGAGTCACCACCACCGGGCAGTGCGCGGCGACCGCATGGTCGTCGAGCCCCATGTAGTCGATCGCCACGCCGAAAAAGCCCGCCGTCCCAAACGTGATGTAGCCGGAATGCTGCTCCTCGAGCGCGCGACGGATCGACTCTTCGCGTTCATCGATGCAGAACACGAACTGGCCTCGTGGCCGTTCCGTCGTCACGGCATCATCGGGGAGTGCACGTCGGGCCGCCACCGCATCGAGAATCACCGTGCGATAGGAGCGCTCGTAGGCTTCCTGGAAAAGCTGCCGGCGCGCGATGTCGGTGCAGGCCACGCACTCCGTCCACAGCGTGGACACGGTCGCGTCATCGAGCGCGCGGACCGCTGCGGCATCGAGACGCGCAGCGCCGGTCAGTGTGAACAGCAACGACGCATCGAGTACGGCATCGCGTGCCGGCGGCGCAGGCGTGAGGCGCTGGAGCGCGGGCCACTCGTACGGGATTCCCGCTTCGGTGCAGGCGCGCTTTACGGCATGCACCTCGAAGAGCAGCCGCACGGCGAGGAATTCTTCGAGTGACACCGCCGCCCCATCCGGGTGTTCTTCCGGATGTCGTTCGAGCCGCGCGAACATGCCGCTCCATCCCGGCAGGGCGAGCGCGGTGGCGAGCAGCAACGGTTCGGTCGCGTCACCGTGGACACCGAACGCGCTCAGCATACGCCGAATCACCGAGCCGGCGGATTCATTGGCCGCGAAGACGGCGCGCATGTCGTGCTCGACGCCGCGACAGGCGCGTGGCGGTGACGCACCATCCGCGTAGGCCTGAGAGACCGCGCGCAGAAACCCTTTCTCGCGATAGGGGGCACTGACCTGCGCCTGCCCCTGATCGAGGAATCCCGACGACAGGCGAATCAACTCGCCATGGACCGCGACATCGGTGTCGGACTGTCGGAGCTCCACGAGCACGTCCCGATGACGCTGCAGTCGTCGGGTGTCGCGCGGCGCGAGACGCGGGCCGCGCGACACCCGCTCCACGCACGCCTGCCAGCGCGGCTCGTCACGACATGGCGGTGCGCTGCCGGAGGCAATCATATAGTGCAGCGCGGCGGCATCGTCGGTGTCCGCGTCGGAAAGCACGAGCTGCGCCCAGAGTTCGGCGCGTGACAGCCCCGTGATCACGGCCTCAGCGCCCCGATGTCCCAGTGCGCGCCCGATCTCGTGCCGGACGTCCGACTCCGCCACGCGTCCGACGGCGAGCGCGTCGCGGAACTCGCGCAGGCTCAGATACGGTCGCGCGCCGAGCGCAGTGGCACCGGCCTGCACGCCTTCGTGAAACGGCAGATGCTGAAAGGCGTGCAGCGTATTGTGGTGGATGAACACCCCGATCGGTCCCTGATCGGGGAGAATGCCATGCGCCGCGGCGAGGGCGCGTACGACCGGATCGGCCTCGTGTGCGTCGGCCGTGCCGTGATGCGCCGAGGCCGACATGATCAGTGTCCGCCGCCGCCCTGAGCGTGCGTCATATCAATCCCGCGCACGCTCACCGTGATGTTGCGATGCTCCGCGTCTGCGATGAAGGTGGCCAGCACCTCCTTCACGTCATGATCGATGTATTCGCCAGTGCCGTCGATGACCACAGTCTCGCCGTCATCGACCTCTTCGAGCGTGGAGACGATGCCCGGCTTCGACACGAAGGTGCCGTCCCGGCGGAAGCGCAGTTGCCATACCCCGGCCTCGTCCCTTTCGGCCACCACGGCGCGCTTCGAGTTCTCATACAGCACGAAGGCGATACCCATGAAGATGCCGACAATGACACCCTTGAGCAGATCGAGTGCCAGCACGGCGGCAATCGTGATGCCGAACGGCAACAGCTGCGTCATGCCGAGGCGAACCTGTGTCGTGAACAGCGCCGGCTTGCAGAGGTTCAGGCCAACCTGAATGAGCACGGCGGCGAGTGCGGCAAGTGGAATGCGATTGAGCAGCGCACCGGCGAACAGTACAGCTACCAGCAACAGCACACCGTGCACCAGCGACGACATGCGATCGCGTCCGCCGGCCGAGACGTTGGCGCCACTGCGCACGATGACGGCCGTGACCGGCAGGCCGCCGAGGAAACCGGACACCGCGTTGGCCGTACCCTGCGCCAGCAGTTCACGGTCCGGCGGGCTGTGACGCTTGAGCGGATCGAGCCGGTCGACGGCTTGCAGCGACAGGAGCGTTTCGATGCTGGCCACGACGGCGATCGTCGCACCGGCGATCCACACCGCCGGACTGGTGATCGCGGCCCAGTCAGGGCGGGGCAGCGCCGAGTACAGCGCGCCGAGTCCGCCGAGTGGCACGTCGACGAAGTGACGGGCGTCCAGTGCGAACGTTGGCGACGACGCGAAGGCCGCCGCGAGTCCGCTGGCCGCGAGCACCACCACGAGCGCGGGCGAGAGGAGCTTGATCTTCGCCAGCGGCGTGTGCTTCCACCCGTAGAGGATGGCCAGCGAGACGAGTGCGATCGTGACCGCACCGGCGTTGTGCTGGGCAACCATTGTCGGCAAGCCGCCATCCGAGCCCACGGCAACCGGCAGCTGCTTCAGGATGATGGTGATACCGATCGCGGCCAGCATTCCCTTGATCACCGACGACGGGACAAGCGCGGCGAAGCGGCCGGCCTTGATGATGCCCAACGCGAACTGCAGGAGCCCGGCGATGATCACCGCCGTCAGGAAGGGATTGACACCCCCGAGCCGCTGCACTTCCACCAGCACGATCGACGTCAGACCAGCGGCCGGTCCCGTCACCGAAAGCGGCGAGCGACTGATGAACGGCACCACCAGTCCACCGACGATGCCGGCAATCAGGCCGGACACGGGGGGAACGCCGCAGGCGATCGCGATGCCGAGGCATAGCGGCAGGGCCACCAGAAACACGACGAAGCCAGCGACCGTGTCTTCCTTCGGGTGGCTGAACATTGAGGGATAATGCGGCATGGGCGTCGACCAAGGACAGAAGGCGAGGAACCGGGGCTTCTGCAAGGTACGTATCGGAAACTGGAATGCCCAGCAACTGGCTCAGGATTGGATTCCCGACTCCGTCGGCCAACAGCCATTTCGGCCCACGGTCCCGCAGCTACTCCGTTGGTCTTGCAAAAAAAGCTGGTGGCACCGCTGGGGAGGCGATCCGTGGGAATTCCTCATCTCCGGCGGACGTCGAGACCAAGCCGCGGGCAGCCGACGACGCGGTTCGTCGTCATGGCGTCAGCGCGGCCGCGCACGCTCATACTGCGGCGGCCAGGCTACGGCCGCTCCGAGCTGATGCGCCGCCGCCAACGGCCACCGCGGATTGCGGAGAAGCTCACGCGCCAGCAGTACCACATCGGCGCTTCCTTCAGCGACGATCTGCTCGGCCTGCGCCGCGTCGGTGATGAGCCCCACGGCCGCCGTGGGCACACCCGCCTCCGCGCGAATGCGACGCGCAAACGGGACCTGATAGCCGGGGCCGATCGTGATCTGCTGATGCGCGGCCAGGCCACCCGACGAGCAATCGATGAGATCCACGCCGCGGGCCTGCAGCAGCGTGGCGAGCTGCACCGACTCCTCGACGGTCCACCCCCCCGCCGTCCAGTCGGTGGCTGAGATGCGCACAATGAGCGGCAGCTCGGCCGGCCACACGGCGCGCACCGCGTCGGTTACCTCGAGCAGCAGGCGCGTGCGATTCTTGAACGACCCGCCGTAGTGATCGGTGCGTTCGTTGGCGATCGGCGACAGGAACTCGTGCAGCAGGTATCCGTGCGCGGCGTGCAGCTCGACCACCTGAAAGCCCGCGCGGAATGCCCGCTGTGCCGCAGCCCCGAACGAGGCGATCACCTGCGCGATGCCGTCGAGCGAGAGGGCATGCGGCGACGGATAGTTCGGCGCGAACGCGACCGCGCTCGGTGCCATCACGTTGTCCCACCCACCCTCGACTACCGGTACGGTGCCGCTGGGCTGTTCCCACGGGCGCCGCGTGCTGGCCTTGCGGCCGGCGTGGGCCAGCTGAATGCCCATGGCCGCCCCCTGCGCGCGACAGAAATCATTGATGCGCCGCAGCATGGGAATGTGCGCATCATCCCAGATGCCCAAATCCTGCGGGCTGATGCGCCCCTCTGGCGTGACGGCGGCAGCCTCCGTGATCACCAGCCCGGCACCACCGGTGGCGAACGCCCCCAGATGCACGAAGTGCCAGTCGGAGGCGAAGCCGTTGTCGCTGGAGTACTGACACATCGGCGACACGCCCACGCGATTGCGCAGGGTGAGCGAGCGCAGCGTGAGTGGAGAGAACAGAGCGGACATCGACTCAGGTCAGAAATTCGTGAAGCAGCGAATGGAAATGATGCACGCCATTCTCATGGCGCGCCGAGTAGCGGCCGCGATCGTACACGCGCGAGCGGAGATTGCGCTGCACCGTCTCGCAGATCTCGATGTCTTCGTCCTGCACTTCGGCACTGAAGGCCATCAGCTTCGTCCATGCCGGATCGGTGGCGGCATCGGCTGGCGGATTCGTGGCGTACCAGTCGAACACGACGCGACAGCGGTCGTGGCCCATGG
>CANGXK010000067.1 GCA_947457715.1 Gemmatimonadota bacterium | reverse complement strand
TGGCGATGCTCGTGAACGAAGCGGTGGATGCCGTGCATCTGCAGCTCGCGTCGGTGCAGGACATCGAACTCGCCATGACGACGGGCGTGAACTATCCCCGCGGGCTGCTGCAGTGGGGCGACGAGATCGGCGCGCCCAACGTGCTGGCCCAGTTGCAGGTGCTGCAGTCGGAAACCGGCGACGACCGCTACCGTCCCAGCATCCGCCTGCGCCGCGCGGTGCAGGCCGGCGCATCACTCCTCGACGCCCGGCGGTACTCGTGACCACGCCCACGGCAGCCGACGTCGTCAACACGCTCATGGCGCGCGACCGCTTCTCGCAGTGGCTTGGCATCGAGGTGCTCGAGGCCGAGGTCGGCCGGTCGGTGCTGCGCATGACGATCCGCGACGAGATGGTGAACGGCTTCGGTACGTCGCACGGTGGCATCATGTTCTCGCTAGCCGACAGCGCGTTCGCCTTCGCGACGAACGCCTGTGGCGTGCTCAGTGTTGCCATCGACTGCACGGTCAGCTACCCGGTGGCCTTGCGCCCCGGTGACGTACTCACCGCCACCGCGATCGAGCAGAGCACCACCAAGCGGCTGGCGTTCTGCGACGTGACGGTACGCAATCAGGACGACGTGATCGCCGGTCACTTCCGCGGCACGGTGTATCGAACGGCCACTCCTCATCAGCTGTAAACCGGACAACATGAACGACGCCTATATCATCGAAGGACTGCGGACGCCGATCGGCAACATCGGCGGCGCGCTGAGTCATGTGCGCGCCGACGATCTGGCGGCGCATGCGATCTCGTCGCTGCTCGCGCGGGTCACGGAAACGTCCCCCGGCTTCGATCCGGCGCAGATCGCCGATGTGATCCTCGGCTGCGCCAATCAGGCTGGCGAAGACAATCGCAACGTGGCCCGCATGGCCTCGCTGCTGGCCGGGCTGCCGGTCACGGTGCCCGGCGAGACGGTGAACCGGCTCTGCGCCTCGGGGCTGAACGCCGTGGCCAGTGCGGCGCGCGCCATCAAGGCCGGCGAAGGTGATCTGTACGTGGCCGGCGGCGTCGAGAGCATGACGCGTGCCCCGTATGTGATGTCGAAGGGCGCCACGCCGTTCGCGCGTGATGTGCAGCTCTTCGACACGAGCCTCGGCTGGCGCTTCGTGAATCCGAAGATGAAGCAACTGCACGGCACCGACTCCATGGGTGAGACCGCGGAGAACGTGGCCGCGCAGTACGGCGTGTCGCGCGACGATCAGGATGCGTTCGCGGTGCGTTCGCAGCAGAAGGCCGCCGCCGCGCAACGCGAGGGGCGCCTGGCCGAAGAGATCGTGCCCGTGTCGATCCCGCAGCGGAAGGGCGACGCCGTGGTGGTGCACCACGATGAATTCCTGCGTCCCGATACCACCCTGCAGACGCTGGCCAAGCTCAAGCCGGCCTTTCGTCACGACGGGAACGGTTCCGTCACGGCGGGCAACGCCAGCGGCCTCAATGACGGCGCGGCTGCGTTGCTGATCGCCTCGGGCAGTGCGGCGTCGCAGTATGGCCTCACGCCGATGGCGCGCATCGTGTCGAGCGCAGCGGCCGGTGTCGAGCCGCGCATCATGGGCATGGGCCCGGTGCCGTCCACGCGATTGGCACTGTCGCGGGCGGGGCTCCGCCTCGATCAGATGGACGTGATCGAACTGAACGAAGCGTTCGCCGCGCAGGGGCTGGCCTGTCTGCGCGAACTCGGCGTCGCTGACGACGATGCGCGCGTGAATCCAAATGGTGGTGCCATCGCCCTCGGACACCCGTTGGGTATGAGCGGTGCCCGCTTGGCGCTCACCGCCGCCCGCGAACTGCGTCGTCGAAACGGCCGCTACGCGCTATGCACCATGTGCATCGGCGTGGGGCAGGGGTTCGCCATGATCATCGAGCGGGTCTGAGCGCCGTGATCTACGCGTTTGACGGCTTCATTCCAGTGGTGCATGAATCGGCGTTCGTGCATCCGCAGGCGTCGGTCACGGGCAACGTGATTATCGGTCGCGACGTGTACGTCGGACCCGGCGCCGCCATTCGGGGCGACTGGGGCGGCATCGTGATCGAGGACGGCTGCAACGTGCAGGAGAATTGCACGATTCACATGTTCCCAGGTGTGGTGGTGCGGCTCGAGGCCAGCGCGCACATCGGACATGGGGCCATCGTGCATGGTGCGCACATCGGTGCCAATGCGCTCATTGGCATGAATGCGGTGATCATGGACAACGCCGTGGTCGGTGCGGGATGCGTGGTCGGTGCGCTCTGCTTCGTGCCCACCGGCATGGAGATTCCGCCGCGCAAAGTGGTGGTCGGGAATCCCGCCAAGATCGTGAAGGACGTGACCGACGACATGCTGGACTGGAAGACGTCGGGTACGCAGTTGTATCAGCAGTTGCCGGCGGCGATGCGCGCGAGTTGGCGCGCGGTGGAGCCGCTGCGCGAAATCCCCGTTGATCGCCCCACGCAATCGAGCGTGTTGAAGAACTGGAAGGACACCCGCGAGGGAGGAACTACGTGATGTACATGCTCAAGAACTATGCGATGGGTCAGTGGGTCGAAGGCACCGGCCGCAAAGCCGACCTGTTCGACGCCGTCACCGGCGACAAGATCGGCGAGTCGTCGAGCGAGGGGCTCGATTTCAAGGCGATGATGCACTACGCCCGCTCGGTGGGCGGCCCGAAGATGCGCGTCCTCACCTTCCATCAGCGCGCCGCGATGCTCAAGGCGATCGCCAAGGTGCTGATGGAGCGCAAGGATGACTTCTACGCGCTGTCGTATCTCACCGGCGCCACGAAGACCGATTCGTGGGTGGATATCGAAGGCGGCATCGGCACCTTCTTTGCCTACTCAAGCCGCGGTCGTCGCGAGTTTCCGAACGAGTGCTTCCATGTGGAAGGGCCCACCGAGCCGCTCTCGAAGAATGGCACGTTCGTGGGACGCCACATCCTGGTGCCCATCGAAGGCGTGGCCGTGCACATCAATGCCTTCAACTTCCCCGTGTGGGGCATGCTCGAGAAGCTGGCGCCGGCGCTGTTGGCCGGTGTGCCGTGCATCGTGAAGCCGGCCACCGCGGGCAGTCATCTCGCCGAAGCGGTGTTCCGCACGATTGTCGACACGGGCATCCTCCCCGACGGTGCGATTCAGTTGGTGTGCGGCAGCGCAGGCGATATGCTCGACCATCTCGAAGAGCAGGACGTGGTCGCGTTTACCGGCTCGGCGGCCACGGGCCAGAAGCTCAAGAGCGGCGCGGCGGTGGTGAAGAACTCCGTGCGCTTCAACATGGAAGCGGACTCGCTCAACTGCTCCATTCTGGGCCCCGACGCAGTTCCGGGTACCGAGGAGTTCGACCTGTTCATCAAGGAAGTCACGCGCGAAATGACGACGAAGGCGGGACAGAAGTGCACCGCGATCCGTCGGTCGATCGTGCCCGCCGGTCTCGAGGATGCCGTGATTAAGGCCCTCTCGAAGCGCCTGGCGTCCACCACGATCGGCGCCCCGACGGCCGACGGTGTTCGCATGGGACCGCTGGCCAGTCGCGCGCAGGTGAATGCGGTGCGGTCGGCCGCCGAGATGATCCGTCATGGTGCGGAGTTGGTGTTTGGCGGCGGCGATTTCGACGTGGTCGGCGCCGATCGCGAGAAGGGATCGTTCTTCGCGCCGATGCTCATGGTGTGCGACAATCCGCTCACGCGACTCGAGGCGCATGATATCGAGGCGTTCGGTCCGGTGAACACGGTCATGCCGTATCATTCGATCGAGGAAGCGGTGCAGTTGGCTCGCATGGGCAAGGGCTCGCTCGTCGGCTCGCTGGTCACCGCCGATCCGAAGGTGGCGCGCAGCGTCATTCTTGGCACGGCCGCGTTTCACGGCCGCATGCTGGTGCTCGATCGCACCAGCGCGAAAGAGAGCACGGGCCACGGATCACCGTTGCCGCAGCTGGTGCACGGCGGACCGGGACGCGCCGGCGGTGGCGAGGAAATGGGTGGTGCGCGCGGCGTCACGCACTATATGCAGCGGGTGGCGTTGCAGGGCAGCCCGAGCATGATCACCGCGATCACGCGCGAATGGACGAAGGGCGCCGAGGAGCATACGGATGTCGTGCATCCGTTCCGGAAGACGTTTGATGAACTCGCGATTGGCGACACGCTGATCACGAAGACGCGGACGATCACACTCGCTGATATCGAGGCGTTCGCCAATCTCAGTGGCGACACCTTCTACGCGCACATGAATGATGACGACGCGCGTAGCAACGGCGTGTTCGAAGGGCGGGTGGCGCACGGCTACTTCATCGTCTCGGCGGCCGCCGGATTGTTCGTGGAGCCGTCGCTCGGTCCGGTGCTGGCGAACTACGGCATGGAGAAGCTGCGCTTCACCAAGCCGGTGTATCCGGGCGACACCATTCACGTCCGCCTCACGGTGAAGCAGAAGACCGCGAAGGACACCCCCGAGGGTGGCATTCCGCAGGGCGTGGTGGAGTGGGATGTCGAGGTGATGAATCAGAACGACGAGGCCGTGGCGGTGTACTCGATTCTCACGCTCGTGCGGCGCGGCGCGGCGGCCCTGCACACCTGAGCGCCGGAGCACCGCCCGTCCATCCCGCGATCGTCTGCGCCCCCTGTCCGCGTGTCGCGGGCAGGGCCTGATCTCGGGGCGTGGGGCCTCGGCGGCGGCCGCGGCATTGGCCGGCTGGGGTTTGCCAGCAAGGGTCTCCCTTCATCTAAACGGCCTACCCCGCGAACGGTCCGCGCAGTCCCGGCGGATACAGCGGCCACACGGCTTGCCGGGTGAGCGGGGCGATCGCCTCGGCGTCATCGGGGGCGCTGGGGAGACGCAGCAGTCGCACCGGCGCATCGGACGCGTGCAGATGGTGGAGGACGTGCGCCTCGGAAGGGTCGACCTGCGCCGCCGGCAGGTACAGGCGGTGACAAGCGTGAAACAGACGAGGGAAGATCTGGCAAATCGCCGCAGGGAGCGCCTCGCCGGGTAGGCCGATCGGGCGCACCACGCCAAGCATCGCGATCCCGGTGTGCGCGGCGCCTGGCAGGCAGCGGAAGTCCGGCTGCGAATACCGGAAGCGCTGCGGGTCGAACACCTGAAATCCGGCGCGACCATAGGCGATCAGCCGGGACACCGAGCCCTGATCGTGCATGTCGAATGGTTCCATCTCGGCGGCGACGAGCGTGGGCCAGCGGCCGCCTCCGCGGCGCTCCTGCGCGCGCCGCGCAAGGGCGACGGGCGCGGTGCGCAGCAAGGCCGCCACCCCGGAGCGCCGCCACGCGGGGGCGACGATGACATGCGACAGCGCGACGAGCGAAATCTGCTGCCCGTGGTCGAGATCGACGTAGCAGTCGCGAACCCCGACGAGGTCGTCACCGTGCCACGCGGTGAGGAGGTGATAACTCCCTTCGGCCTGTTCGTTGTAGCGGATCCACCCGTCGCGGAGGAACCCTGCCAGCACGTGGCGCGGCTCCACCTCACCCCGGGCACCGAAGAAGGCGTCCATCATCCGGTAGGCGGCGTCGAACGCGGGGGCATCCGGGTCGTGGAGTTCCTCGAGACGGATCGCGTCGCCGAGCGCCGAGGCGCGGACGCGTTCCGGTGCGGTGAAGTCTTCCGGGGCAAGAGGCAGGGGCGTTGGCGGCTTCACAGTCGGTGGTGGGACGGCGTGAGAATGCGAACGCGCGAGCGTCCCGTGGGCACTCCACGGTGCTCGTTGCCTCGAAGTGAAGCATCGGCCGGAGCCCGATGGCAATACGCGATGCCGTCCATCCCGTTCAACTGGGGCACGTCGGATCGGGAGTGCGGCGGTGGGCGGCGGTGTCTTATAATGTCGGCATGCACATACCCTTCATGCCATTCCCCGGAACGCGTCCGACGGTCGGCGTCGCCCGCGCCGTGCGCCGTGCCGTTCAGGCGCGGGTACGCCGCGCTGGCGCCATGCTGCTCCCCCTGGTCGCCGCCGGTGCGCTGGCGGGCTGCGACGGCAGCAGCGCGGCCCCGGCCGACACGAAAACGATCACCATCGGCGGGGTGTTTTCCGTGTCGGGCAACTGGGCCACGCTGGGGGTTACCAGCAAGGCGGCGATGCAGGTGGGCATCGAGGACGTGAACCAGTCTCTTGCGGCCGCCGGCAGCGGGCTGCGCTTCGCCGCCGAAATCATCGATACGAAGCTGGACACCGCCCTGACGCTTTCCGCCGTGCGTGCCCTGAAGGCGAAGCAGGTGGAGGTGGTGCTGGGGCCGCAATCCAGCGCCGAGGTGGCCGCGCTGAAGGCGTTCGTGGATGCGAATGAGATGCTGGTGATCAGTCCGTCCAGCACGGCGGGCACCCTGGCGATCGCCAATGACAACATCTTCCGCCTCACGCCGTCGGATACGTTGGAGGCTGTCGCGCTGGTGGCGCTTATGAAGGCCGACGGTGTCAAGACTGTTATCCCGTTCTGGCGTAAGGACGCCGGGAACGTCGGGCTGCAGGTCGCCACGCGGGCCCTCTTTGCCCCGGCTGGCACGGTGAAGCCGGGCGTAGAGTACGCCACCACCACCACCGACTACGGCGCCAGCCTCGCCGCGCTCAAGGCGCAGGTGCAGGCGGCGATCACCGAGCGTGGGAGTCCCACTGGCATCGCCATCGCGCACGCCGGATTCGACGAGGTGGTCAACATCTTCACCCTCGCGGCTGGCGATCCGGTCCTCTCCTCGGTGCGCTGGTACGGCACCGACGGCACCGCGCTGAGCGAGCCGCTGCGCAGCGACACCAAGGCGGCGGCCTTTGCGAAGCAGGTGAACTTCTGGGCGCCGCTGCCTGGCGTCGACGACGCTGCCAGCGTGCGTTGGCAGCCCGTGGCCGCACGGATCGCGGCGGTGGCCAAGGCGCAGCCGGACGCCTTCGCCCTGGCGGTCTACGATGCCGTCTGGCTCACGGCGCAGGCGTACCTGGCCACGGGCGGCATGGGCCGCGTTACCGGACTGAAGGCGGCGTTCGTGACGGCCGCCGGCGGCTTCTACGGGGCCAGCGGGTGGACGAAACTCAACCCGGCCGGCGACCGGCAGTTCGGCGACTTCGACTTTTTCGCGATCGCGCAGCCCGCCACGGCCTACCGCTGGGAACTCGCGGCGCAGTTCCGTACGCAGAGCGGTGTGCTGACCCGGCGCTAGCGCACAGGCGCTAGCGTACAGGCGCTAGCGTACAGGCGGTCGCCGCCGTCAGCGGCGGCACTCCAGCATGATGACCGGCGGCGCGGCGAGAAAAATGTCCCACGCGCCGGGTGGCATCGCGGCGAGGCCCTCCGGTGACACCTGCAGCGCGTGCCACCGGATGTCGCGCAACCCGGCGGCGTGCATCGCCGCCTCGTGCGACTCGGTTCCCAGGCAGTAGTTCTCGAGGGAGAACGACCCGTCGGGGAGGTGGAAGGTCCACGTGAGCGGCGCCCCGTCCCGCGAGGGGCCGCTCAGTGCGGTCTCGAACCCGTACCGGCGGTACGACGGGGCCGTAGAAAAATCGAGCGCCGGGTTGGTGTTCACCGTGACGAAGCGGCCGCCGGGCTTCAGGTAGCGCGCGACGGCCTCGTACATCGTCTGCAGTTCGGCGCGGTCACGGGCGTAGTTGAGCAGATAGGCGGCCACCACGAGGTCGCACGCGCCGTGCAACGGCACCTCGCGGGCATCGCCAACCTGATACGCGACGCCGAGCCCGTGCACGGCTTCCTGCGCGCGCGCCAACTCGATCATCCCCGCCGACAGATCCACGCCAAGCACCCGTGCCGCGCCGCGCTGCCGCAGCAGGCGCGCGTAGAAGCCTTCGCCGCACGCGAGGTCCAGTACCTCCAGCCCGCTGGGATCCCCGATCAGCGCGAGCAGGCTGGAGGATTCCAGATAGCCGCGCCATGGCTGCTGCTTGGCCCGCCGGTACTGGTCGGCAATGGGATCGTAGTCGGTGATCATGGACCGGCAACGATAGCGTATGCCGGACACGGCAACCACCCCTCGCGCCGTGGGTGCGGTTGCCCCCTTGCCCACAGCAGCCGGATCCTTGTGATTGCCGTATGCCACTTTCCCTACGCCTCTCCCGCATCGCCCCGTGGCGAGCGCTCCTCGCGACTGTGCTGCTGTCGGCCTGCGGCGCCACCGAGACGGTGGCCCCCGCAGCCCCGCGCGTCCTCACGCTGGGCATCGTCCAGTCACTGACCGGGTCTGCCGGCGTGTACGGCAAGAGCATCTTGGAAGGCATCGAGCTGGCCACCCGGCGCATCAACGCCGGTGCGGGGGCCTCCGGCGTACGGGTGGCATACAGCGTGATCGACGACGGCGGCGTCACGGCCGCATCCAAGGCGGCGTTTGCCGAGCTCGTGGCGCGTAAGGTCGACGCGCTGATCGGACCGACGCTCTCGAGTCTCGCCCCCGAGGGCCACGCGCTGGCGCAGAGCGCCGGCATTCCCGTGCTCGGCGCCACGACCACCGCCGTTGGGATCACCGACGTGGGGCCGTTCGTGTTCCGCATCGCGCTGGCAGAGAATGTGGTCGTGCCTGGAATGCTCGCCCGCGTCGCCCCCCTGCTGTCGCTGAAACGCGCCGTCCTCATTCTCGACGGGAGCGACGCGTTTTCGCGCTCGTCGGCCGACGCCATGCGCATCGGCGTGGCGCAGCAGAATGCGACGGTGCTGCGCGAGATCGACGTGGCCACGCAGGACCTTGCCACCGAGCTCACCCGGTTGCAGGGACAGTCCTTCGAGGCGTTTCTGGTGACGCCGCTCGTCGAGAAATCGGCGCCGGCGTTGCTCGCCATCCGCGCTGCGCGTTTCGCCCAGCCCATCGTGGGCGGCAACAGCTTCAACACGCTCGATCTGGCGCGCCTGGCGGGGACGGCCGCGGAAGGGGCGTATGTGGGCGCCGCCTGGAACCCCGGGTCGACCTTGCCGACCAGTGTGGCGTTCACCACGGCCTTTCAGGCGGTCTATGGACACGCCCCCGATCAATTCGCGGCGCAGGGATATACCGCGGTACTGGTGGCCTATGACGCCGCCAAGCGCGCGTCGGGCACGTTGTCGCTGCGCGACGCCATCGCGGCCACGCGCGAGCTGGACACGCCACTCGGCCTGCTCTCGATCTCCGCGCGGCGCGAAGCGGTGCATGGGCCGGTCGTACAGCAGTACCGCGGCGGACAGCTCGTGGTGCTGCCGTAGCGCGTCGGGGACACACGCGTCGCGCGCACGCGTTCAGCGCTTGTGCTCAGCGCTTGTGCTCAGCGCTTGTGCTCAGCGCTTGTGCTCAGCGCTTGTGCGTGTCCCGAAGCAATGAGGGGGCAACGGGATCACCAGTGAGCGTCAACAGGAACGCCTTGAGCTGCCCCCGTTCGTCACCGGTCAGCTGCAGGGGGCGGATCACCGCCGCGGTCGTAGAACGCGATGACCTCGTCCAAGGTGGCTGCCTGTCCATTGCGGAAATACGGCGCCGTCTGCGCGACCTGACGCAGCGCCTTCGTGCGCCAGAGACCGGGGGGAATGGTGCGCGTGCAGAACGTGCGATCGTGCGCGACGGTGGTGTCGTCGCTGAAATGCCCGTTCACGCGAAAGTCACCGCCGGCCACCGTGCTGTCGCAAATGAGCGCCTGATTGAAGGCGCGCCCCACCTCGGTGGGATCGGCGTGCGGTGAGCGCGTGGTGTCCACACGGAGCCCGATCACGTGGAAGTC
>CANGXK010000066.1 GCA_947457715.1 Gemmatimonadota bacterium | reverse complement strand
TACGAGCGGCGCATTCTGCAGTGGTTCGCCCACTACCTGAAGGGCGAGCCGGCCGCGTCGTGGATCACCGACGGGCAGAGCTGGCTGGAGCGGAAAAAGCTGCTGGACGCCAATAAGTGACGGGGGAGTGACTAGACTTCAGGCACGATGACTGAATTCCAAGACGCCACTCGTGACGCCGTCGCGGCGATCACCATGCACAAGCTCGCCGTCGAGCGCACGGCCCGGTACGCCACCGCGGGAGCCGAGCCGGCCGATACCACCACGCTGTGGGTGGTGTTTCACGGCTACGGACAGCTGGCCAGCGAGTTCCTGACCACGTTCGCCCGGCAGGTGCCCAAAGCGACGCGCGTCATCGCCCCCGAGGGGCTGTC
The DNA here is from genome assembly GCA_947457715.1 of Gemmatimonadota bacterium. Next base: position 9,350 of record CANGXK010000066.1, on the reverse strand, counting down.
TCGCTTCTACCTGGAGCTGCCGCGGGCCGATGGCAAGCATCTGGCGCGGATCGGTGCCACGTGGCTTACCCGTGATGATCGCGAGGACGACCTGCGCGACGCGCTTGGCATGCTGCACGCGGTGGTCGGTCAGGAGGTCGACGCGATTCTCGAAGCGCGTGGGGACGTCCCGGCGATCAAGGTGCTCGGCTTCTCACAGGGCGTCGCGATGAGCATGCGCTGGGTGGCCGATGTGGCCGACCGTGGCGTGCCGGAAGAAGGGGCCGACGTGGCCACGCATGTGCTGTGGGCGGGTGGACTCGCGCACGATGTTCCGGACGACGCCATGCGCGCAGCGTGGAACGGGACCACCGTGCAGGTGGTGGTTGGAGACAAGGACAAATTCGCCACCGATTCCTTCCGCCGAACCCTGCGCAAGCGCATCGACGCGATGGGTATCGAGGTGGAAGAGTTCACGTTCGCTGGCGGTCACCGTCTCGATGACGACGTGCTCCGCAAGCTGCTGTAGGCTGCTGTCGCCGATCGTCAGCGGTCGAGAATAGGCAGGTGCTCGCGGTCATACGCGCTCCACGTGTCGGGACCGTCCGTGGCCGCTGTCCACGAGGTGTCGAGACCGTCGAGCAACGCGTGCAACGCGGCCGGCGTGCGGGCAAGGATGGCGCTGCCGTGCGTGAGATCGAAGTCCATGGTACGTCTCGGAGAGAGAGCCGATTGGAATAACGCGGTGCTGGTGCACATCGTATTATTGGGGCCGAACATACCCCTTGTCCCGAGGCATCTCCATGCATCGCGTAGCCCTGATCGGTGCGCTCCTCTGCGGCGCGACCGATCTCGTTGCCCAGCCCATCACGCTAAGTGTTGGCCGTCCCGTCCGCGCCGCGCTCGCCCGCGGTGACACCGCGCGATACCGGTTCGACGCCGACTCCAATGTCATCGCCCGCGTGGCCGTTGACCAGATCAGCGCGAACACCCTGATCCGCATTTTGTCGCCGCGCGGTCGCGTGTTGCGTACGGTGAATGCCACGCGGCGTGGCATGGAGCGCACGCAGGTCGAGATCAGCGAGACGGGGCTGCACCAGATCGAGGTGATCCCGGTGGATTCCGCGGTCGGCGACTTTGCGATTACGCTGGTGGCGCGCGAGGTGCTGTCGAAAGACCCACGCACCTTCGCCGCGCAGCTGCTCGCCCCCTACGACCGCACCGACGGCCCCGGTGCCGCGGTCGCCGTGTGGCGCGGCGGCCGGACGCTGTTCGCGAAAGGCTACGGCATGGCCAACCTCGCGTACAACGTGCCGTTCACGGCGACCACGCCAACGAATATCGGATCCACGTCCAAGCAGTTCACGGCGTTTGCGGTGATGCTGCTGGTGGAGCAGGGGAAGCTGCGTCTCGACGACGATGTGCGAAAGCACATTCCTGAATTGCCCGATCTGGGCCGCACGGTCACGGTGCGAAATCTGCTCACGCACACGAGTGGGTATCGCGAGTTGTACAACGGACTCTCGCTGGCCGGGCGCCGCTTCGACGAGGGCGATCACGTGGATCGATCGGAAGTCATCGGCATCGTGCAGCACCAGCCGGCCTTGCAGAACGCACCGGGCGCGGAGTTCAACTACAACAACACCGGCTACGCGCTCACGGCCCTCGTCGTGGAGCGCGTGTCGGGGATGACGTTTCCCGAGTTCATGCAGCGTCAGGTGTTCGGGCCGATCGGCATGACGCACACGATGGTGCGCAGCGATCGACACGGCACCGTGCCGGGTGCGACCGAAGGGTACACGCGTGGCGCGAACGGTGAATGGCGTACGCTCGGTGATCTCCCGGCCTCGATGGGTGCCGGCAGCATCTACACCACGCTGGGCGATCTGCAGCGGTGGGTGGAGAACTATGCGCATCCGCGCGTCAGCACCGAGGCCAGCATCGCGCAGATGATGACGCCGTTCACGCTGACCGACGGCAAGAGCACCGGCTACGGCATGGGCCTGTTCGTCGATACGCAGGGACCGCTGAAGCGCATCCAGCACGGCGGCGCCGATGTGGCGCACCGTTCCATGCTGGCGTACTACCCCGGAATCGAGGCTGGCGTGACCGTACAGAGCAACGACGCCGGATTCGATTCCCAGATCGCGTTCCGCATTGCGCAGGCCTTCTTCGCCGAATTGACGCCGGCACCCAAGGCGACTGTCGCCGGTGCCGCGGCCACTTTCGATCCCGTGCGCTTCGACGAGTTCGTGGGTCGCTATGCGCTCGATGCCGCACCGCAGTTCGTGCTGAGCTTCACACGGTCGGCCGACTCGCTCTTCACGCAGGCCACTGGCCAAGCCCGGCTGCCGCTCACGGCCACCTCGGATTCGACGTTCGCGATTCGCGGGATCGAGGCGTCGGTGACGTTTCTGCGCGATGCGCAGCGCAAGGTGGTCGGCCTCACGCTGAATCAGAACGGCGTGCAGCGTGCAACGCGACTCATGGCCGATGCGCCGAAAGCCTGGGCGCCGACGGCGGCGGAGCTGAACGCCTTCACGGGACGCTTCTTCAGCGAGGAATTGGAGGCCTACTACACCATCAGCGTGAAGGACGGCGCGCTGATAGTGGAGAACCGTCGTTCCAGCGCCGTGAAGCTGGCCCCGGGCGTAAAAGACACGTTCGTGGTCGATGCGACGACGCTGAACTTCGAGCGCGATCGCAACGGACAGGTGATCGGGTTCTACGCGGGGAACACGCGCACGCGCGACGTGCGATTCGCGCGGGTGCGCTAGGCGCCGCTAGCCTTTCGACGGGTACCGCGCTCGGGTCTCGGCGATCGAGCGCGCCATCAACTGCTCGAGCACCGGCAGCTGCACGTCGGAGAGTCGCCGGATATAGAGGCAGGCCTTGCCGATCTTGTGCCGTCCAAGCTGCGCGAGCAGTGCGCGCGTCTCATCGGTGTCGTACCCGGCGAGCAGATACACGCTGATATCCCCTTTCCGCGACGAATAGCCGATGAGGCATGAGTCTCCCTCATGGCCACTGGCGTACTTGTAGTGATACTGCCCGAAGCCGACGATGCTGGTGCCCCACATCGTCGGCGCATGACCGCTCAAGCGCTGCATCATGTCGGTGAGCGCGCGGCAATCCTCGCGCCGCGCGTCATCGGCGATCGCGGCGAAGTAGCTCTCGACGCTCACGGCGGTGGGCTTGGTCTTCGCTTCGTACATGGTGCGCTCCGGTCAGAGGTCAGCCGTCTCGGATCGCTGCGTATCATGCCGCGCCACCCACGCGTCGATCGCCGCCGTGACATGCCCGGGCTGCTCGATGCTGCTGGAATGCCCGGCGTGCGGAATCCGCACCAGTTTCGAGCCGCGGATTGCCGCGTGAATCCGCTCCGACTTGAGCGGCACCGTCGCCACATCTTCGTCACCCACCATGATGAGTGTGGGAGCCGTGATCCGAGCGAGCTCCGGCATGACCGGCTCCCGCTCGATCACGCCATTCACCGCGCGCCAGATGTCGCGGCGATTGCCTGACAGCCGATCGCGCCACAGGTCGCGTTCGGCGGCACGTGCAGGATCAGTGAGAAATGTCGTGCCGAACATGATGGGCATGACCCTGTTCGCCACAAGGCGCAGCCCGAACCATCTCGTCACGCGATTGAGCGTACGGTACTTCGGCATGTTCTCCGTCGGCTCGGCCTCGGCGCTCGTTTCCAAGAGCACGCACGAGCGTACGAGATCGGGACGACGCGCGGCGAGTCGCATGGCGACGAATCCCCCCATCGACAGACCAATAATGTGCACCGGTGCTACGCCGAGCCGCTCGATGAGCGCGACGGCATCGGCGTAGCAGTCCTCGATGCTGATGGCGCGCACGTTCGGCACGTCGCTCTGCCCCTGACCGCGATGGTCCCACGCGATGCAGCGATATCGCGAGTGCAACGCGGCCACCTGCGCATCCCACATGCGCGTGCTCCACAGCAGGCCGTGCGAGAAGAGCACGGGCGGTCCACTGCCGCCCGTATCCTCGACCCAGAGCCGGACACCGTTGACCGTGACGAATTCGCCGCTGGCGTTCACATTACATGCCCGGTCGCACGATGACGGCGATCACGATGATGAGCAGGAGGATCGTGGGGACTTCATTGATCCAGCGGCACGCCGTTTCGCTGAGCACGTACTTGCCCTGCAGAAACTTCTTGCGCGTCCATGAGGCGAGGCCGTGATAGCCAAGCAGGAAGAGGACGGCGCCGAGCTTGGCGTGCATCCACGGCATTTTCAGCAGTGATGGATTCATCACCAGCATGGTGGTGCCGGCACCGAGGGCCACGACCATCGCCGGCGTCATGATGGCGCGCAGCAGGCGCCGTTCCATGACTTCGAGCGTGGCCGTCACCGCCGGCTCGCTCCGCTTTTGCACGTGGTACACATACAGGCGGAAGATGTAGAACAGCCCGGCGTACCACGCGATGACGGCGATGACGTGTACTGCCTTGATCCAGAGGTAGCTGGTTCCGTTCACGAAGCCCCGTGCTCTGACGTTACGCGATCGCCTCGAGCGCCCGGCGGACTTTGCCGACCAGCTCGTGGATCTGGTCGACGCTGATGATGAGCGGCGGCGACAGGGCAATGATATCGCCCGTGACGCGGATCAGCGCGTTCTGCTCGTGGAAGCAGTTGACGAAGACATCGTAGGCGCGGGCTCCCGGCAGTCCGGCGCGCGGTTCCAGTTCGATACCGGCGACCAGACCGAGGTTGCGCACATCGATCACGTACGGCGCATCGCGCAGGGCGTGCACGGCGGCCTCCCACTCGGGGGCGAGCGTGCGGGCCCGTTCGAACAGCCCTTCCTGCTCGTACAGGTCCATGGTGGCGATGCCCGCGGCGGCGGCCAGCGGGTGTCCGCTGTATGTGTAGCCGTGGAAGAACTCGATGCCGCGCTCGGAGGCGTTGACCACGGTGTCGTAGAGTGCGCCCTGCACCGCGGTGGCGCCCATCGGCACCGCGGCGTTGGTAAGCCCCTTGGCCATCGCCATGATGTCGGGGGTCACGCCGAAGTGCTGCGCCGCGAAGGGGGCGCCGAGCCGTCCGAATCCGCTGATCACTTCGTCGAAGATCAGCAGGATGCCATGCGCCGTGCACAGGGCCCGCAGCCGTTCCAGGTAGCCCACGGGCGGCACGAGCACGCCGGTGGATCCGGCCAGCGGTTCGACGATCACGGCGGCGATGCTGCCGGCGCCGTGGGTGGCGATCATGGTTTCGAGGGCGTCGGCAAGGTGTGCGCCCCAGAGCGGCTGTCCTTTCGAGAACGCGTTGTGGCCGAGATCGTGGGTATGCGGCAGATGATCGACGTGCGGCATGAGCTGCGCGGCGAACGTTTTGCGATTCGTCTCGATGCCGCCCACGGAAATGCCACCGAAGCCCACGCCGTGATAGCCGCGCACGCGTCCGATGAACATGCGGCGTTCCGGTTCGCCGCGGGCCTGATGGTAGGCCAGTGCGATCTTGAGGGCGCTGTCCACCGCCTCGCTCCCCGAGTTGGAAAAGAACACCTTGTTCATGCCGGAGGGGAGCAGCTTCACCAGCTTGTCGGCCAGCGCGAACGACAGCGGATGGCCCATCTGGAAGCTCGGTGCGAAATCCAGCGTTGACGCCGTGCGCACGATGGCGTCCACGATCGACGGCCGGCAGTGCCCGGCATTCACGCACCACAGTCCCGCGGTGCCGTCGAGAATCTGGCGGCCGTCATCGGACTGATAGTGCATGTCCCTGGCGCTGACGAGCAGGCGCGGTCGCGCCTTGAACGCCTTGTTGGCCGTGAACGGCATCCACTGCGAGTCGAGGGCGGTGGAGTGCGTGGTCGGAGCGGTCATCTCAGGGCTCGTGTGGTGATGAGTGCGCGCGGTTACTGCGGATACGCGGTGGACTGCCCGGTGCGCCCGTTGGTGACAGTGAAGCTGCCGTCGGGGCTGGCGGACACCTTGATCCACGCGCTGGTGCTTTCGTCGAGATTGGCGACGCGGGCGTCGGGGAAGTTCTCGACGCCGGGGTTGCCACTGCGGTGCAGTTGCCAGCCGTCGATGGTGGGCATCGCGCGGATGGTCGCGAAGGTGCGCGCCTGGGCGCCCTTGCGGGGGCCGTTGTTCATGATGGCCACGCGGGGCTTCACGGCGGCGAACAGTGACGGATCAGCCCCGTCGTTGCCGCCGTGGTGGGCGATGAGGTACACGTCCGACGTGCCGATCAGATTGGCGGGGCAGGTGAGGGCGAAGAGCGGTGCGCCGCTCAGGTCGCCGACGTTGAGAAAGCGGAAGGCCCCGAACTGCACACGAATGGCGGTCGAGCGCGGGTTCTCCGTTTTTTCCTGCGCTGGCTCACCGGTGCCGGTACAAGCCGGGTTGGGCTGTCCGGCGCCAGGCAGCGGTGCCGTGAGGACGTTGCCAGCCGTGGCCAGCACCACCACGTCCACCCCACCGAGCGGCAACCGGTCGCCCGGCTTGGGCTCGGTGTGGGTGCCGCCGGCCCGCAGCGCCACGTAGGCGTCGTACAGGGCCAGCGTGCCCGGTACGATCACTTCCGCCTCGGCGCTCGGTGCCGAATGATCGATGAAATGGCGGATGGGGAGCAGTTGTGCGAGTTCGATCACGCCGCCCATGTGATCGGCATGATAGTGGGTGAGCAGGAGGTGGTCGATCTGCCGCACCCCTGCGTCGCGTGCCGCGGCCAGAATGCGCTGCGCATCGCGGGCCTGCGCCGGGTCGCCCGGCTTCGACGCGAACGTGCCGTCGCCCGGAAAGCCGGCGTCGGTGAGGAACGACTCCCCGGCCGGCGTGACCATGAGGGTCGCTTGTCCTCCCTCGACATCGATGAAGTAGATGTCGAGGGTGTTCGCGGCGGGACGGGCGGCCCCGGTGAGCATCAGCATGGCTAGCAGCCCGCCGGCGAGTCGCTTCATGTATCTGGTCCTAAAGGGGGTGGTGCGGCGTTACTTGCCGGTACGCTTCACACAGGCACTCGGATACTGCTGACAATATCCGGCTCGGCTGGTGCCGACCTGCTTGGACATCAGGACCGCATGCACGACCGCCCGCCCGAGGACATCGGCCCCGGCGTTGAAGATGGCTTGCAGATCGCCGTTGCTCATTTGGGTGGAGGGCAGTGTCGTGGCCATGCCGAACACCGTGTCCCCGTCGCCGATGCCATGAATGGGACGGATGGAGCGGGCAAGGCCCGCATTGGCGATCTGCGCCATGCGCTCGGCCTCGAGGTCGAACAGCGGGGCGTCGGTGGCCACGAGGGCGATGGTGGTGTTGCGCGGGGCGCCGTCCGAGCCGTCGTTCGGACCACCGCGGCCGGTGGCCGCCGCGGTGCATTCCTCGGCCTTGGGCTGCACCAGGTTGAACTCGTCGCCGAGCTCAAGGAAGAAGCCGTAGGGGAGGCAGGTGCGCGGGTCGAGTGGTGACCCCGCCGGGTTGAGCCCGACGATGGCGGCCACTGTGTAGCCGTTGGACAGCTTCACACTGGCGGTGCCCATGCCCCAGCCGGCACCCATGCCCACGCCGATACGGCCGCTCTGCACGGGGGCCGTGGTGGCGGCTTCCGTGGCCTTGTAGCCGAAGGAGGCGTCGGGGCGCTTCTTGAAGTTGCCACCGCGGCCGAGGTCCATGAGGATCGCGGCGGGCACGATGGGGACCACGCCGCCGCCCACGGGCACGCCGAAGTTGTGCTCTTCCATCCACTGCATCACGCCCGTGGCGGCATCGAGGCCGAAGGCACTGCCACCACCCAGCATGATGGCCTGCACGGTGCGGACCTGACCGCCCGGCTTGAGCAGATCGGTTTCCTTGGTGCCCGGCGCGCCACCCATCTGGCTGTAGCCGGCAGTGGCGCCCTTTTCGGTACGGATGACGGTGGTGCCGGAGCGGTAGCCGCTGTCCGAGCGGGTGAAGTGGCCGACTTTGAGCCCGGGCACGTCGGTGAGCGAGTTGGTCGGGCCGGGGCCGACGACGGTGACGCGCGCCGGTGGCTGTGTGGCCGGGCGCGCGGGCTGGGCGCGGAGCGCGAGGGCTGGCAGGGCCAGCGCCGGTAGCGCGGTGGCGACCAGCACCCCGGCGCGCCATCGCGCGCCGGGGGAGGTGAAGATGGGACGGGAACGCTGAACCATGGAAGAGTCCGACCGTTTAGTGGAAGGGAAGCACGAGCGGAGACGTCTTGTTCAACACAAGCGTCCGGTTCATGTCGTGCTTGATGACCACGGTCTTGGCAGCGGCATCGTAGGTGAAGGCGTCCATCTCGAAGGCCCGCGGGATGAAGGACGGGATCTGTGCCAGCGTGTACGGCGCGCCGTCTGCGGTGTTCTTGTTGGCGATGACTTCGGTCTGCGCCACGGGGAACTTGATGCCGAGGTCGGCCAGGCGGCGCCCTTCGGCGATAAAGATTTCCTGACGCATGAGGTACAGCACGTACAGCGCGTCGTCGGCCGTGGTGATGGCGTCGATGCCGGCGGCGGTCACCGAGGTGCCGGAGACGGTCGCCACGCGGACGGTCGGCAGGGAGCGCGTGAGCACGAAGCCGTCCTGCAACGGCTGTCCGGGCGCGAACGCGACCTTCGTATCCGCCGTGTTCGGATAGAGCACCTTGCCGGCCGCGCGACCGCGCAGCTGGAGGCGACTGTCCCACGGCTCCGTGGTGCGCGTGAGCACCAGCGCCAGCAGCAGCTTCAGCCGGTCCTTCGCCGCGGTGAGGTTGTTGTCGGCGATGTTGGCTTCGGCGATGATCAAGTGCGCCTCCTCCGACTTCTGGAAGGCGATCGGGCTCTGGATCGTCGCACCCCGGTTGAGGAACTTGGGATCCAGGAAGTCGAGACGCGGCAACGGCTGGAAGTTGTTGACGGAGCTCGTCAGCACGCCCGTCATGTTGTTGGACGGGCCGTTGATCGGATCAAACGTGGCATTGCGGATGAAGGTCGGATTGGCCGTGAGCAGCGCCTGCGCTTCTTCGACCGCCTTCGCCTTGTTGCCCAACCGGTGGTACGCCCGCGCGAGGGCCAGCGTATAGCTGTTCCTGCTGGCCACATCGGTGGAGAGCGTGCGCGCCTGCGCGAAGTCGGCGACCGCCGCATTCAGATGCGTCTGCGCATCTGCGACGGGGCCGTTGATCACCGCGGGCAGGCCGACGAACATTTCCCCCGCGAACAAGCTGGCAACGCCGCGCAGGTAATAAGTCTCGGCCTTGTCGTTCGGGGTCACGAGTGGATCCCGCGGGAAGACGCTGTCCAGCCCGAAGCTCGCCATGTAGCGCAGTCGCGCGATGGTGTTCTGGATCGACGTGACATCGGGGTCGACGTACAGAATGTTCGGCGCGTCGAACTGCTGGTTGTTG
>CANGXK010000065.1 GCA_947457715.1 Gemmatimonadota bacterium | reverse complement strand
TGGCCGGCGGTGACGCCTTTGGTGGTCCCCATCGGCATGAGCTGGCCGTAGTCGCGACTATGGTGGCCGGGAATCCAGGAGAGCTTGTGATAGAGCAGCGAGCTGTCGGCGCGAAACGGCTTCACGCGGACCACGTTGTCGGTCCGCGCGATCTGCTGGACCGAGGCGATGCCTACGAGCTGCTGGTAGGCGGAATCGCTGGTGAGTACGAGCTGGGACTGCCGGGCATTGGCATCGCCGGTGCGATGACAGGAGACACACGACGGATCGAGAATGTCGCGCTGGATCCGGGCAAACGTGCCGCTGGCGGCGCTGCTTGGGGCGCTGCCGGGGGCGCCGTCCGTCGCGCCATCACCCCCGCATGCGGCAACGGCGCCAAGCAATGTCGAAAGGGCGAGTCGACGGAACAGCGCGGGCATGTGACCAGATCTTCCGGGGTGCATCGGTCTCCGTCAGCCAATGGGCGAGCTCGAGGACAGGATCGACAACCTAGACAGGCGCGCGGCTCGCGGCCAGCGCGATCGGGGCGCGTCGTCGATGGACCGCGCCACTGCACCCGACGGTGAGTACGACCCCCTTCGCGCATCTCGACGCGATCGGTCCGGACACGTGGGCGGTGATCTCGACGCCGCTGGGGGGAGATCGCACGACGTTCGGCAATGGCGGTATCATCGCCGGACGCAGCGGGGTGATTGCGGTGGAGGGGTTCTACCGCCCGGCGGGTGCGACCTAGCTGGCCGAACCGGCGCAGGAGCTCACGGGACGTTGGTCGACGCACGTGGTGCTGACGCACTACCATCTCGATCACGCCGGCGGGGTGCAGGGCTATGCGCGCGACGGTGCCTCGCTGCCGCAACTGCGTTCCACCGACGCGACCCGCGCGCTGGCATTGGGCGGTGGTCCGGTGGCGCCGGTGAAGGATCCGGCGTTGGAGCGGGCCTTCGCGGATGTGGTGATCGTGGATGCGTCGCGTACGAGCCGCATCGATCTGGGGAATCGCGTCGTTGATCTCATGCCGCTGCGCGGACACACGGCCAGCGCTCTGGCCATCGTGGATGAGGACGCGGGGATCACCTTCGCCGGTGATCTGCTCTGGAACGGCATATTTCCGAACTTCGTGGATGCGACGCCGTCGCAGATGATGGCCTCGATGACACAGCTGTCCTCGCGATCCCGCTACGCCTTCGTGCCCGGGCACGAAGGCATGGCCGACCGGACCAGCGTAGCGCGCTACCTCGATTTGCTCGGCGATCTGGGCGCGCACGCCGGTCGGGAACGCGCCGCCGGTCGTTCGGCGGTGGAGGCCGCCGCGAGCTATCGCATGCCGGCCGCGCTGGGCGAGTGGATGGCGAGTAAGACCGCGCTGGAGCGGGCGATGACCGCCTGGTGGCGCGAGTCGCAGTAGCGGTGGCGCAAGCGGCGGCTGCCTGCTGGCGTTCGCCGTCGGGGATTCCACTACAGCTGCGCTTCATTCCATCGCCAACTTTCCAGCTGTGATTCTGTTTCTCATTCACTTCATCGTGATCGCGCTCCTCGTGACGCGCGGATTGGTGCCGCTGCATGATGTCGGTGCGCAGGCGGCCCCCTCAAGTGCCGTGGGCGAGGCGATGCAGCGCATTGTGTCGTCGAACCGCCATGCCGCCCAACGTTGGCCGCAGTTGAGCGACGTGGCGATCGATTTGCGCACCGTATATGCCACGAGTACTTGGTCGCCGCTCTGGACCCAAGGCGGTCGCCCGACCGTCTCAGCGCGTGCGACGCTCGATCAGCTTGCGCACATCGATTCGCGTGGCCTCGAACCCGCCGACTACGATGTGTCGACTCTGGGACTGCTTGCGCAGGAACTGGACGTCGGCGCCTCTGGGCCGGCCACACCGGCCGCGATCGCCGAGTACGACGTGATGTTGAGCGCCGCGGCGCTGCGGGCGTTGCGGTCGTTGCAATACGGTCGCGTCTCGGCGCGGGTGGCGCACGCGCAGCTGCGGTTGCCGCATGATCCGTGGGATGCGCCGGCCGCGCTGCGTGCGCTTGCGACGTCGACCAATGCGGCGCAGCACTTTGCCGATGCCGAACCGCCATATCAACACTATCGACTGCTGGTCAACGCGCTGGCGCGTTATCGCGCGTTGGCCAGCGATACTGCGCGGCTTCGCGCGACGCTGCGCGACAGCACACGCAAGCAACGCACGCCCGAGAGCATGGCGTCGCTACGTCGCCGTCTCGACACACGAATACAGCAGATCACGACGACGCTCGAGCGCTGGCGGTGGCTGCCGCACCGCTTCGCCGTGCCACCGATCATCGTGAATATCCCGGCATTCGAGTTGTACGCCTTCCGTGCTTCCGGCGACCGCGAACGCGACGTGCTTCGCATGGACGTGGTGGTGGGCAAATCGTACGACCACAAGACGCCGGTGTTCAGCGGAGCCGTACAGCACGTGATCTTTTCGCCGTACTGGGACGTGCCGCCGAGCATCGCGCGCAAGGAAATTCTGCCGAAGGCGCGGCGCGATCTCGACTATCTCGCGCGCAACGAGTACGAGATCGTCGGGTCGAACGAGCTGGTGATTGCAACGACGTACGACGCAGTGGAGGCGGTGTCGGCGGGGCGCGCGCGGATCCGGCAGCGTCCCGGAAAGGAGAATGCGCTCGGCGGGGTGAAGTTCATCTTCCCCAACGAATTCAACGTCTACATGCACGATACGCCGGCCCAGTCGCTGTTCGAGCGGGCCCGGCGCGACTTCAGTCACGGCTGCATCCGACTTTCCCAGCCGGCGGCGCTGGCGGCGCTGTTGCTACGCGATCAGGCGGGGTGGGACTCCACCCGGATTGCCACCGAAATGCAGCGGGGCGTGCCGCTGCAGGTGCCACTCACGACGCCGGTGCCCGTGCATGTGGTGTATGCCACGGCGATCACGCGGGAAGACGGCTCGGTGGTCTTCCACGAGGACATCTACGGGCACGATCGTCGCCTGCGTTCCTTGCTGAAGGGCGGCTACCCGTATCCGGCATCGGATCGCCGCCCCTGAGCGACGTGTGCGCTACGGCTGGATCTTCGCGCGCCGCTTCATGAGTGCTTCGATTTCATTCATTTCGCGCGGCACCAGCGAGATGCGCTCAAGACCCTTGCTGGTGATGATGTAGTCGTCCTCGATCCGCACGCCGGTGTTCTGATACTTGAGCACCGTGTTGCGCACCTTCGCGATGAAGGCGCGATTTTTCGGCGTATCGGGCAGCACGTCGAGCGCTTTGGTGCTCACGTAGATGCCCGGTTCGATCGTGAAGGCGTCGCCGATGGCGAACTTCGCCTCGGAGCCATTCTCCTGCATCGGATCGTGCACGGCGAGGCCGATTCCGTGCGTGATGCCGTGAATCATCCAGAGATTCGACTGGCGGCACTGTGCGGGGCTGGTGGCGCAATTCACGTTCCAGGGCGGATCAAACGAGGCGTCGGTGCTCTCCACGAGACCGAGCGCGGCGAGTCCACGGGCGCGCAGGGCGACGGAAGAATCGGCGGCGGCCCGCACGCTCATGCCGGGTTTGGAAAAACGCTCGGCAATGTCCTGCGCGTCGCGAACCAGCTTGTACAACTGCCGCTGCTCGGCCGTATACGTGCCGCTCACGGGAATCGTACGGGTGATATCGGCCGCGTAGCCGCGGAACTCCGCCGCGGCGTCCATCACGACGAGATCACCGGGTTTGGCGGGATCTCCCGCCTTCATATAATGCAGCGTGGTGCCATTGATGCCCGCACCGACGATCGATCCATACGCAGGCCGCTCGGCGCCGCGCCGCGTGAACTCGTACTCGAGCACGGCACGCAGTTCGTACTCCTGCGTCGGGTTCGCGGTGAGCATGGCGGCGCGATGTCCCTCCGCGCTGATCTCGGCGGCCTGACGAATCAGGGCGAGTTCGGCGTCGGACTTTTTGGCGCGCGCCTGCAGCACGAGCGGCATGCCATTGCGCACCGCGAGCGTCGGGTGGCGTTTGGCGAGGCCTTTGAGGGCTTCCTGGCCTCGCGTGAGCGTGTCGTTGCGCGCGAAGTCCATCGTTTCCACGTCGGGCACGTGATAGAACGGCAACCCGGTCGTGGCAAGCGAGTCGAGAAACCCGGGTAGTGCGGACGATGATCGTCCCGGCATGCCGTACGTGCTCATGCTGGTGAGCGAGTCGACGCGCTGCCCGTAGTAGAAGGCGGTGCGGGCGTCGAGCGGCGTCAGGAACAGGGTGCTCTGCGGGCGCTTGTTGCGCACGACCATGACGAGCGCGGCATCGGGCTCATTGAGCTCCGTGAGATACCGAAAGGCCGGGAGCTGATAAAAGGTGCTGAAATCGTGCACGAGCGCACGGCCGCCGAAGGCGATGATGACCCCGCTGTCGATGCGGGCGGCGATGGCCTCGCGCCGAGCGGCCGTCTCCTGCGGGGTGATCGAGGCGTTGGGCTGGGCGAGCAGGGCGGCTGGCGTCAGGGCGACGACCGCGGCGGCCAGTTGGCGGAGAGGAATGCGCATGCCTTGAAATGGGAGGCCTCGGCACCGGCAGTCAAGGCGTGGACCCAGTCGTGGCCCTCCGGCACGACCTCTGCAGTAGTGGAGCCCATACTATTTCATGGAGATCGACGATGCGTGCCACACTCGTGCTCGGCATTCTGCTGGTTCTGGCCGGCGGATACATTCTCGTGCAGGGGTTCAGCGTCACGACCAATCGTGAGGTGCTGGACGTAGGTCCGCTGCAGGCATCGGTGTCGGAGAAGAAGGCCGTGCCGACGTGGGTCGGTGGGATCGGCGTCGCCGCTGGTCTCGTGCTGATCATTGCCGGAGCCGGAGCGGGCAAGAAACTACGCGCCTGAGGCGCATCGAGGAGCGAAATGCAGACGAGATCGTCGTGGAACGCAGTTGCAGTCGGCATGCTGGGCGTCCTGTTCGCGACGATCTCCGTTGCACCGCGTGCGCTCTTCGCGCAGCCGTCGATGGTGGTGCTGGTGCGTCATGGCGAGAAGGCGACCGAAGGGGGCAGTGATCCCTCGCTGAGCGACGCAGGAAAAGCGCGCGCACAGGCGCTGGCCGACGCCCTGGCGATGACGACGCCGAGCACCATCATCGTGTCGTCGCTGAAGCGCACGGCGGAAACGGCGGCGGTGGTGTCGTCGAAGACCGGGGTGGTACCCACGGTGATCGCGATCAGTGGCGGCACGAAGCACGTCGCCGATGTGGCGGCCGCGGTGCGCAAGGCGACGGGCGTGGTGCTCGTGGTCGGCCACAGCAACACCGTACCGGCGATCGTGACGGCGCTGGGCGGGCCCAAGCTCCCCGACATCTGCGACGCGAGCTACGCCACGATGTTCGTGCTCACGCCGGGCGTAGATGGCAAGGCGGCGCAGGTCGTGCTCGCGCAGTACGGGCTCGCCGACGGGCCGCTGCCGGCGTCGTGTGCGGGGATGGTGGCCAAGTAGTCACGGTTCAACTCAGGACTCCAAACTCGGACTCGAAACGCGAGACTCACGTGAGTGTGGAGTTTCGAGTTCGAGTGTCGGGTCGTGAGTCCGGTCGGCCCCGCGCCGGTGCGCCGGCAACTCAGGACTCCAAACTTCGACTCACAACGCGAAACTCACGGGAGTGGCGGGTACTGAGTCGAAGTTTCGGGTCGTAAGTTGCCCCATGTCCGGCGGCGACCCCGGATTTCCTCATTGATCCCCACCCTTCGCCCCAACGGCCGTGACCCGGTTAGGCATCCTCACCATCTCCGACCGTGCCACGGCAGGGGTGTACGAAGACAAGTCCGGCCCCGCCATCACGTCGGTGTTCACGCGCTGGATCGCGTCGCCGTGGCAGGCCGAGTACCGCCTGGTGCCCGACGAGCAGCCGCTCATCGAGGCGGCCATGCGGGAGCTGGCCGACGAGTTGCATTGCGCGCTGATCGTGACGACCGGCGGCACGGGGCCGTCGCCGCGGGATGTCACGCCGGAGGCCACCGTGGCGGTGTGCGACCGGCTGCTGCCGGGGTTCGGGGAGCAGATGCGGGCGGTGTCGGTACGGACCGTCCCCACGGCGATCCTGTCGCGTCAGGTGGCGGGTACGCGTGGGAGCTCGCTGATCATCAATCTTCCCGGAAAGCCGGCGGCGATCGAGGAATGTCTCGGCGCTATCTGGGCGGCGGTCCCATATTGCATAGATCTCATCGGAGGGCCGCGTTTGCTGATCAGCGCCGAGGCTCCCGCCCCGTTCCGCCCCACCAGCGCGTAAGCGCGAGCCCGTGCCATGAGCCTGTCTCCCGAGCTGCTGAAGATCCTCGTCTGCCCCAAGAGCAAGGCGCCGTTGGAGTATTACGCCGGGCCGCCTGAGGTGCTCGTCTGCCGTGAGAGCCGCCTGGTGTATTCGGTGCAGGACGGCATTCCGGTCATGCTGATCGACGAAGCGCAGCCGCTGGACGACGCGAAGTACCCGCCGAAGGCGTGAGTACCGCGCCCAACCCCGAGTGGCACGACGGGACGCGGGTCGTGCGGGCCGGCTTGCCGGACGCGACGCCCGGCACGCCGTACATGGCCGGTCCGGTGTTTGCCGCACCGTATCATGCGCCCGGCGATCCGACCGCCTCGCCGTTCACCTACGGACGCTTCTCCAATCCCACGTGGGTGGCGTACGAGCAGGCGCTCGAGGCGCTCGAGGGGGGGCCGTGTCTGTTGTTCCCGAGCGGCATGGCGGCATCCGCCGCGGTGCTCGCCACGATGGTACCCCCCGGCGGCAAGCTCGTGATGCCGGCCGAGAGCTACTACACGACGCGCGTGATCGCGACGCAGCAGTTCCCCGGGGCGTGGTTCGCCGCGCAGGGCATCAACGTGGTGATGGCGTCGACGGTGGGCAGCGGACTGCGCGACGCGCTCGACGGGGCCGCCGTGCTGTGGCTCGAGTCGCCGACCAACCCGGCGCTCGATGTGTGTGACATCGCGGCGCTCGCGCAGGCGGCGCATGCGGCGGGCGCGTTGGTGGTCGTGGACAACACCACCGCCACGCCGTTGCTGCAGCAACCGCTCGCCCTCGGCGCCGACTTTGCCGTGGTGTCCGACACGAAAGCGATGACGGGGCACGCTGATCTGGTGCTCGGTCACGTGGCGTGTCGTGATGCGGCGCACGCCGAGACGATTCGTATGTGGCGCACCCGGATGGGTGTGATCGCCGGACCGATGGAAGCGTGGCTGGCGCATCGTTCGCTGGCCACACTCGACGTGCGACTCACGCGCCAGTGTGATACCGCGATGCAGATCGCGACGATGCTGGCGGCGCATCCGAAGGTGCACGGGGTGCGCTATCCCGGGTTGCCGAACGATGCGTCGTACGCGATCGCCTCGAAACAGATGAAGCGATTCGGCGGCGTGATCAGCTTCGCGCTGGACGACGCGGCAGCGGTCACGCGCTTCTTCGCGGCGTCCACGCTGGTGTACGAGGCGACGAGCTTCGGCGGTGTTCATACCAGCGCCGAACGCCGTGCCCGCTGGGGCGGTGACGCCGTGTCGGAAGGATTCGTGCGACTGAGCATCGGGCTCGAGGACGTGCGCGATCTGTTGAACGATTTCGAACGCGCCCTCGGTGCGGTCTAGAGGAACAGGCATGACGAAGCGGATCGATCGGCGCGATTTTGTCGCGTCGACACTGGCCACGGCAGCGGCTACGGCAGCGGCGGCCACCGTCGGGACGATGACGACCCTCGTTCCGATGCGCACGGCGCAGGCGGCCGTTCCGGCACACGACGGCGTGCAGCCCGATGCATTCCCGTATGCCGAGCTGAGTGTGGCGGAGCTGCAGTCGCGGATGGCGAAGGGGGTGCTCACGTCTCGTACGCTCACGGCGGCGTACCTCGCCCGCATTGCGGCGGTGGACCGCAGCGGCCCGACACTGAACTCAGTGATCGAAACGAATCCCGACGCGCTCACGATCGCGGCGGAACGTGACGCCGAACGTCGCGCGGGCAAAGTGCGCGGCCCGCTGCACGGCATCCCGGTGCTGATCAAGGACAACATCGACAGCGCCGATCGCATGCAGACTACCGCCGGTTCCCTGGCGCTGGTTGGCAAGCCGGCTCCGCGCGATGCATTCATCGTGCAGCGACTGCGCGACGCCGGCGCGGTGCTGCTGGGTAAGACGAATCTCAGCGAGTGGGCGAATTTCCGCTCGACGCGGTCCACGAGTGGATGGAGCGGACGCGGCGGACAGACGCGGCATCCGTTCGTGATCGATCGCAATCCGTGCGGCTCGAGCTCGGGCACCGGCAGTGCGATCTCGGCGAATCTGGCCGCCGTGGGTATCGGTACGGAAACCGACGGCTCGATCATCTGTCCGTCGTCGATTTGCGGACTGGTGGGCATCAAGCCGACGGTCGGCTTGTGGAGCCGCAGCGGGATCATCCCGATTTCGTCGTCGCAGGATACGGCGGGACCGATGGCGCGCACGGTGTCCGATGCGGCGGTCCTGCTCGGTGCCCTCACCGGCGTCGACTCGCGCGATCGTGCGACATCAGACAGCGCCGGCAGGAGTGCGACCGACTACACCACCTATCTCGACGCGATAGCGCTCCAGGGCGCGCGCATCGGTGTGGCGCGCAACATGGCGGGGTTTCATCCGAGTGCGGACGCCGCGTTCGAGCGCGCGATCGAATCGCTGCGCAACGCGGGGGCGGTGATCGTGGACCCGGCCAACGTGCCGACTGTGGGAAAGTACGATGAGGCGGAACTGGACGTGATGCTATATGAGTTCAAGGCCGGAGTGAACGCCTATCTCGCGGAGCGCGGCGAGACGGTGTCGGTGCGCACGATGGACGATGTGATCGCCTTCAATCGTGCCAACGCCGGCACCGAGATGCGCTACTTCGGGCAAGAGCAGATGGAGCGTGCGCAGGGCATGGGTTCGCTCGACGAGGCACAGTACCGCGATGCGGTCTCGGCGTGCCGTCGGTTGTCTCGCGACGAAGGCCTCGATGCGATCATGGCGCAGCACTCGCTCGACGCGATCGTGGCGCCGTCGAATGGCCCGTCGTGGCCGATCGACTTGATCAATGGCGATCGCTACACCGGTGGCAATTCGAGTGTCGCCGCCGTGGCCGGCTATCCGAGCATCACGGTGCCGATGGGGTTTGCCGACGCGCTGCCACTCGGCCTGTCGTTCATCGGCCGGGCGTGGAGCGAAGGGCGGCTGATCGGGTTGGCGTATGCATTCGAGCAGGCCACCAAGGCCCGACGGGCTCCGCGCTTTCTCACCACGATGCCGATCGCGGCGCCGACACGGGGTTCGTAATGGCGCCGGAAGAAACGCGAACGGCGGGGATGTCGCGGGCGATTGCCGTGGGAAGTCTGGTGCTCGCGTTGGGGTTCGGCCTGTGGGCGTGGCAGTTCCTCAATCGCGCGGCGGACTCCGGCCTCGATCGATTGTCGCGGATCGACGCAATGCGGGCGCTGTGCACCGCCGAGTGGGCGAAGGCGCGTACCGAGGTCGATTCGATGCGCGTGGATCGACTGGTGCTGCCGGATACGATCGATCAGGGTTCCGAGCAGGCCATCGACCGCTGTGGTGACCTGCGTGGTGAAAGTGTTCCGAACTCGCTGCCGAATGCGCGCGAGATGTCGGGCGATCCGATGCCGCGCGGACTGCGCTGAGGAAGCGGCATGAAGCGTGTACTGGTGGGCGTGCTGGTGTTGGTGGTGGCCGCGGCCGTCGGTTTCCTGACGGTCGGTGCGCGCAT
>CANGXK010000064.1 GCA_947457715.1 Gemmatimonadota bacterium | reverse complement strand
GAAGGTGTTCGCTCCGTGATCGACCATCTCATCATCACCGCATAACTGTTTCTCTATTCCACTTCTCCACGACGGAGCCGACCATGCCGACCCAGGCGCCGAAGATTCGCAACGCGACTGAGATACTGACCAGCTTCGAGCCCACTGTCACACCCGCGGGACCGATCGTGGTCGCCACAGACACCTCGCCTGCGTCCGACGCCGCATTCACCATGGCGCGGCTGCTCGAGTCTTCGCTGAATACGCCGGTGCAGGTTGTGAGCGCGCTGCGACCCAATACGATGCCAATGTACGCATTTGATGCCATACCGTATCCGATGATCGCCGAGCCGTATGTAATCGAGGGGCGGCAGGCGATGATCCAGCGACAGATGACACGCACGGTCCCATCGGCCACACCATGGCCGGTACGGGTGCACGTGGGCGAGCCGCTGCACGAAATCGTCGAAGATGCCCGCGCCGTCGATGCCCGTGTGCTGGTCGTCGGCCGCGGTCGACACACCGCATTGGGCCGGACGCTCGGTGGTGAGTCGGTGCTGCGCTTGCTGCAACTCGGCGATACGCCGGTGCTGGCGGTCCAGCCAGGTCTGGAAGCGCTGCCGAAAAACGTTGCGATTGCCACCGACTTCAGCGCCTTCAGCCTGTACGCGGCACAGGTGGCGATCAGCATGCTCCCACGCGGCGCGACCGTACGACTGGTCCATGTCGGTCCGGCGGTGAGCGACGCCGATTCGTCACTCCGGGAATTCGCAGAAGGTTACAAGAAGGAAGCCGAGAAGGGATTCGCCCTGATGAAGGAGCACATCAACCCGCGTGATTTTGTGCTGGAAACGGTGCTGTTACAGGGCAATGCATCCGATCGCCTTATCGAGTATCTCGATGCTGTCGATGCCGATCTCGTCGTTACCGCTACGCATGGCTATGGTTTCCTGCGCCGCATGGTGCTGGGTAGTGTGACGACCGAGTTGGTGCGCTCCGCTCCCTGCTCCGTACTCTGCGTGCCGGGACGCGCCCGCACGATCGCCGCCGCCCGCGCCAACGCTTCGATGCCGCAGCAAACCCGCAGCTATCCGCTCGATGTACTCGATGCTGAGCTGAACGCGTTCACCATGCGTAACGTGGGCCGGATGTGCAGCATCGAGATTGACCGTGACGACTTCGGCGCGCAGTCGCTCGGCCACAGTATGCCCCTTGTCGGTGCGACATACGACAAACACGACCGCAGCATCAGCCTGATGCTGGGTGCATCATCGCTGCAGGGCGAGCATCTCACTCATCGGATGCTCGGCTGCGCGTCGGTGCATACTATCTCGAATGCCGAGGGGCGGGATCAGGTGCTGCGCATCGTGCACGAAGGCGGGCAGACGCTGGTGCTGCTAGATTGAGCCGGTCGCGGCAGCGCGTGTGAACACGCGCCAGTACAAGCGGACATCGTGCCAAGTTGGGAAACACCAACTTGGCACGATTGCGTGAATGGCGGGGAGCTACATGTGCATACCGAACCTCCTCAACGGTAGCGGTGAGCACCTTGCCGGTCATGTCGCGATCGCCTCCTACTTCCACGCCCTGACGATCGCTTCGCCGATCCGGCCGATCACCGCGTTGCCTTCGGCATCCACCCAATAACGCGTGTCGGTATTCTCTTTCGTGAGCACGCATGCCACCACGCGCGACGGCAGCGAAAACACGCCGCAGTCGGTGCGTGACGCGTCCACGTCGCCGCTCTTGTGTGCGATGCGAGTGCCGTACGTGAAACGGGCCAGCTTGGAATTGTCCTCGTTGTTGGCCAGTATGCTCAGCATGGTCGAGTCCGCCGCCGGACTTACCGCCTTGCCCTGAGCCAACAGTACGAACAGCTGTGCCATTTCATTTGGCGTGGTCACCCCCAGTCCGTACTTGACCGAACTGTCGGGGGCGACGCTGGCGATGCGCGTCATCGAACCGCTGTGCACCTTCGTGTGCGCGAGGCCCAGCGCTTCCATCTTCTGCCACACCCGCCGGATCTTGATGCGGTCGAGCACGAGATTGGTGGCCGTGTTGTCGCTGAGCGTGCTCATGAGATAGGCCACGTCCCACAGCCGCAACGTGAGCGGCGTGCGCAGATACTGCAGCTGGCCGGCACCGCCCACCTTGTCGATCTCCGTCAGCACGATCGGATCGTCGAGGGTGAGCTGCTTCTGCTCGGCCAGATCGAACAGCGTGACGAGCACCGGCACCTTGATCAGCGAGGCGGTGGAGAAGGTCTCGTTGCCACGCTGTTCGAGATGTTCACCGGTCTCGAGGTTCGTGATGCTGTAGCCGACCACGCCCCGGTGCGCCGCCGAGAGACTGTCGAGCGTGCGGCGGAGCAGCGCCGATTTCGCAGTCTGGGCGCCGGCGTCGCGACCGGCGGCAACGAGCGAGAGCGCGCACAACATCGCGGCGGCGCCGAACACGCGGCGGCTATGACGAGCGGACATGGGAGCAGGCTCCGGCAGAGCGAAAGGAAAGGGCGATGGCATCGATACCGTCCGTAATGTGCGCCCGGTGCGGAAGCGGCGTGAGTTGCCCAGCCGGAGCTCCTTCCCGCGTGCGGTGCCACAATGACCGCCAGTTCCGCTAAGTTCGGACAGCGGAGGCGCTGATGGAGATCTACAAGCAATTCACCTTTGAAGCCGCACACCGGTTGCCGAACGTGCCACCGGGGCACAAGTGCGCGCGGCTACATGGGCACTCGTTCGAGGTGACCGTCCATGTGCGGGGGCCGTTGTCGGCCCACGAAGGCTGGGTGATGGACTTCGCCGACCTGAAAGCGTCGGTGAAGCCGATCATCGAGCAGCTCGATCACCACTATCTCAACGAAATCGACGGGCTCGAAAATCCGACCAGCGAAGTGATCGCGCGTTGGATCTGGCGTCGACTCACGCCGATACTGGTCGGGCTCAGTCAGATCGCGGTGCGTGAAACGTGCACATCTGGGTGTGTATATCGAGGGGACGACGAGTAGCGCTGGCGCCTTCGCGATCGCGTGCGTCCGTGAACCTCCATCGGGATGGATACAACGGACGCCATGCACCCCCCGAACGCCACCGGTGGACCTGTCCCGTCCCCCAATTCGGTTGGTGTCTCGAATTTCAGTACGCCGCCATTCGATTTGCTGCAGCGTCGCGTACCGCCGGTGGGTGGGTCAGCCTTTGCCAGATGACTCCGACATCCGAGCCGCCCAATCCGATCGCGAACCACTCCCGCTGTTGCCGTTCGCGGTCCGCAACCCGGTCTACCGGATTCCCCACTCTTTCAGGATCTCGTTGAGATCGAGGTCGGGCGCGAGGAAGCAGCCGTGGCCGTGCCCCTTCAGTACGCGCATCGCGGCGTTCGGGACGCGTGCGGACATGTAGGTTGCCTCCGGCACCGACCGGATCAGGTGGTCTTCATCGGCGGCAAGAAAGAGGGTCGGCACGCGGATCTCCTTGAGCCGGCCGCGCACGTCGTAGTGCGTGAGTATGCGCAACCGGTTGATGTAGCCGACGCGCGTCGTGGCCTGAGTCAGTAGCAGGAATCGGTTAATCTCGTGGCGTTGTGTGTGCGACGAGTGCAGCCGGGATGCGGTCAGGCGACGTGCGATCCGCATTGTGCCCCAGGGGACGAGACTCGCCGCGGTGATGGCCGCGTACAGCTTCGCTTTCGGCGTTATCCGCGAAAAGGAATTGAGGATCACCAGCGCCAGGATACGCTGTGGGTGGGCCAGAGCAAAGCTCATCGCCAGTGCGCCGCCGAACGATTCGCCCACCACGACCGCTGGCGTGCCGTCTGGCACAGCCTGGTCGAGATGGCCAGCGATCTGGGCCACTAAGGTGTCCATGCTGAGCGCATCATCTCGCAATCGAAACGTGATCACGCGAAAACGGTGTGCGAGCAACCGAGCCTGGCGGTAGAACAGCAGTCCCGTCCCGTCGAGCCCCGGGATGTAAATGAGCGGTGGCCCTTTGCCCTGAACATGACAATGTTCAGGGTGATGCTCCGCAGGATAAATGTCTCCGTGTTCGCTCACCGGTGCGCTCCCAGTCTCCTCACGAGTACTGCTCAATGACTGCCACATCGCGTCGTACGGCTCGATTTCTGTGGGCTTCTGTCTCGGTGGTGTTCGTGGAAACGATCATCACCGGTCTCTCGCTCGCTCCCGCCGTGCTGTTCGTACAGTGGGAGTCCACCTGGCCGATGTCCACATGGATTCGCCTGACGCTGGCGTCATTCGCTTTCGCGCCGGTCTATCTCGCGTGCGCCGTCTCGCTCATGGTGTACTCCGCGCTTGCCACCAAACTGCTCGGCTGGCGAACGCCGGCGAATGTGGAATTGCCGCTGCGCGAATTCAGCTGGCCGGTGCTCGACTGGGGACGCTACCTCATGACCACTCACGTGGTGCGTGTGTTCGCCGGCCCGGCGTTCCGCTCGACCACCATCTGGAACTGGTACATGCGCCTCAACGGCGCTCGCGTGGGCCGCGATGTCTGGGTGAACAGCCTCGCGTTGATGGACCACAACCTGCTCGAATTCGCCGACGGCGTCGTCATCGGCTCCGATGCGCATGTCTCCGGTCATGTGGTCGAGCGGGGCATTCTCAAGACCGCACCAGTTCGGCTTGGCCCCCACACGCTCATCGGTATCAGCAGCGTGGTGGGCATCGGTGTGGAATCCGGCACCGGTGCCCAGGTGGGTGCCCTCTCGGTGGTTCCCAAGTTCACGCATCTGGAACCGGCTGGTGTCTATATGGGCGTGCCATTGGTGCGGGTGCGCTGAGCGTTTCGGCAAGCCGCTACAACGGCAACCGCAACCACTGGAACACGGAAGAAGCGGATATGACCGATCACACCGATAAGCAAAAAGCGCTTCTGGCAGATTGGTGAAATCGGTGATATCCGCCAACTCTGTGTTTCAGTGGTTGTGGTTGCCACTGCCGACGCAGTTGTCGTACCCGTCTGGCACGCCTTGAGCATATAAGTAGAATTCCTGACAACGCCCCGCATTTGCCCCCCGACACCGGACTCATGGCCGCTTCCAGTCTGCTCGCCCTCATCGATGACATTTCGACGTTGCTCGACGACGTCGCCGTGCTCACCAAGGTGGCCGCTACGAAGACCACGGGCGTGATGGGCGACGACCTCGCGTTGAATGCAGAGCAGGTGTCTGGGGTGAACGTCGATCGCGAACTCCCGGTGGTCTGGGCGGTCGCGAAGGGCTCGTTCATCAACAAGCTCATCCTCGTGCCGGCCGCGTTGCTGATCAGCGCGTTCCTGCCCGTGGCGATCCTGCCGCTCATGATCATCGGCGGCGTGTTCCTCTGCTTCGAAGGCGTCGAGAAGCTCGCGCACAAGTTCCTGCACCGCGACACCGGGCCGAAGCCGGGCGAACTGCTGAAGATCGTCGCCGATCCGACCGTCGATCTGGTAGCGTTTGAGACGGACAAGGTGAAGGGCGCCGTGCGCACCGACTTCGTTCTGTCGGCCGAGATCGTGGTGATCACCCTCGGCACCATGGCGGCGGCGCCGCTGTTGCAGCAGGTCGTTGCGCTCAGTGCCGTCGCAATCGGTGCGACGGTGCTCGTGTACGGCCTCGTGGCCGGCATCGTGAAGCTCGATGATCTCGGGCTCGCACTGCATCGCCAGAAGGATGCGACCGCTCGCGAATTCGGCGCGTTCATTCTGCGGGCCGCGCCGCTGCTCATGAAGAGCCTCTCCGTGCTCGGCACCGCTGCCATGTTCACCGTGGGCGGTAGCATCATCGCGCACGGCATCCCGGTCGTCGGGCATTTCGTGGAAGGGGTCGGGCACGCGCTCACCGAACGCAGCACCGTGCTCGCCTTTGTCGCGACCACCGCAATCGATGCGCTGGTCGGCGTTGCGGCGGGCGTGATCACGGTGACGCTGTTCACGCTCGGCCAGAAGGTCGTCGGCAAGAAGAGGTCGCGCTTGGCGGACCACGCCAGTTAACGGGACGCCGGCCAAGTGGCGCATTGTCGACGGCGCATTCGACATTGCGCCGTCTCAGGCTGAAGTGGAACCACGCCTTGGCTTGGGTGCTGTGGGGGGTAGCGGGTCTTCGCGATCCACGGCTCCCCAGTCGCGTTTGGGTGTGCCGCGCTTCGGCCCCTCACGCGGCTTCTCCTTTGTGACCGGCTTGGCCGGGAGGCGCTTCCTCCCCTGTCCTCCTTTGCCGCCCTTCATCGCGTATCGCGTCTCATGCGCATGTGGCAGTGTCGTGGAGTGGAGTGGCTGTGACCGCGCCCCGGGAATGCTGTCCCAACCTGCGCTCTCGATGATAGCCGCTATGGCGCCCTCGGCAAGGTTCGCTTTAACGCCTCGCGAATCGCCGACTCCACCAGCGGCGCCATGATGCGATAGCCGGCCAGGTTCGGATGCACCCCGTCGTCGCCGAGTTCGCGCTTGAGCCCCATGCGTGCGTCAGCCATTGGCGTGTGGTAGTCTAGGTACACCGCATGGTTGGTGCGCGCGTAGTGCTTGAGCCACGCATTGAGCGCGATAATTTTCGGTGCCGGTCTGAGCCCGGGCTTCCATGGATAGTCGAACACCGGCAACACTGACGACAGCACCACGCGAATGCCATGCGCCTGCGCGATCTCGGCCATCGACGCGATGTTATTCTCGATCATTTCAAGTGATGACGGCCCCGTATTTCCGGCGATGTCGTTCGTGCCGGCCAGGATCACCACCACGGCGGGCGCGAGTGCCACCACATCCTGACGGAAGCGCGCCAGCATCTGCGGCGTGGTCTGCCCGCTGATGCCGCGCCCGATGTATGGCTTGTTGGGAAACATCGTCGGGAAGAGCGGAGCCCACGCTTCGGTGATCGAGTTGCCCATGAACACCACGCGCTGTTCACCGGCACGCGGCGCGCCGAGTAGCGTGTTTTCGGCGCGGAAGCGTGCGAGGTTGGCCCAGTCGGGTTTTGGGGCCTGCGCTTGCATATCGGATGCGCTAGCGGCTGCGGCGGTAAACAGCATCGTCCACCACGAAGTCTTGCGCAGCATGGGTTGCCCGGTGTTTGGTGTAGATATTGCTCGACAGTTCGGTATTTCCAGAATGCCCCTGAACTGGAGCTTTCGTCCATGCTTTTGCCTCAAGCGCGCGTAGAGCCGCGCTCCCAACCGCTGGCGGTCAGACGTCGGACGCACCAATGCCGTGCTGGATGACACGTCGGCGTGGAGTACAAGGGACCAGTTTAGCCGGAGCTTCATTGTCCGGGCCGCTCACCAGAGTTTTCTTTTCGGGTATGGTTCCCGCGCCGATCCCGTCGTTTGACCCAGACCGTTTCAGCCTGCTCCGCGCCTTCCTGCGATGGTCGGCGCGCCGCGCGTTGCGATGGTTCTATCGCGAGACGGTGGTGGTGCAGATGGGCGTGGTCCCTGACACGGGGCCGGTGCTGTTTGTCGGTAACCATCCGAACGACCTCCCCGACGTGCTGTTGGGGCTGCAGGCCTGCCCCCGTCACGTGCGCTATCTGGCGACGATCGCCGCCGGCGCCGGCGGCGCGGCCGGCAAGGGCTACGAGGCGATGGGCGTCATCCCGGTCACCCGGGTCCGCGATGCGCGGAAGATGCGGGCGATGGGTGTCGACATGGCCGCCGTAAACGCCGAAGCCGGTCGCCGGATGGCGCACGCCTTCGCTCAGGGACACGTGGTCGGCGTCTTTCCGCAGGGCGGTGTTCATGACAACCCGCAAATCGGGAGATTGCGCACGGGTGTAGCGATGATGGCGCTCGAGGCGCTTGATAATGGCTCTGTCTTCGACGTCACCGTGGTGCCGTTCGGGGTTCAGTACGAGGCTCCGCGCACCGGGGGCAGCGACGCCATGGCCGTCGTTGGACGTGGCTGGTCGCTGCGGGGATGGCGTGCCGAACGGTTGGCCCAGGGGCTCGAGGCCGGGGTGTCGGCGCTCACCGACGAGCTCCGTACGTCGCTGTTGGGGGTCACCCGCAACGCGCCCGACTGGGAATCCGCGGCCGAACGCGACGAGCTGGTGGCCGCTGTGGCCGCCGTGCAGCCGCCCGCCGTCACCGCCTCGCAGGCGCCGTTGCTGGAACGGGCCGCCCGCCTGGTGCCGCTGGCCGAACCGCTGGTGGCGAACCGCCGCTCCGATGCCGCCACGCCACACGCCGGGCGCGTACACACGTTCGTGTCCGAACTTTCGCACCTCGTGCACGAGGCCGGCGGCATCCGGACCTCAGCCCGCGACCACGCCCTGGTGCTACAGGGCGCCGGCGTGGTCGCCGAAGCCCGGCTCAGGCCGATCTGGGCGCTCGTGCTCATGACGCCGGCGGCGCTGATCGGGTGGCTCACCCATGGGCCGGTCTTCTGGCTCGTGTGGCGCCTGGCGCACCGGTACGCGAAGGCCCGCGCCGACGTGGTCGCCCGCGCCTTCGTGCCGGGACTGCAGGTGGTCGCCACATGGTACGTGCTGCTGGCCGTGGCCGTCCTCGCCACGCTGGCGCTGACCGGCAATGCCAATTGGCTCGCGGTCGTCGTGCTGCTTTTGCTCGTCACCCAACTGCCCACCGCCGCCGATGTGGCCGTGGCCTGGCGCGACGGATGGCGCGGGCGCGCGCTGGTGTGGCGGGTGCGGCGCTGGCCCGCCGCGCGCCGGGCCGAGATCGTGCGCGTGGCGGAAGCGCTCAGGCAGGAGTGGCGAACGGGCCCGATCGCGGACTCGTAAACAGGGCAGCGAGTCGGGCGGTAGGCGCGATATCGGCCGGCTCCCATTAGTCTCACAAATGACCGTTTTTGCACATCTCCTGCAGGCGCAGGCATGACTCTTATCTCGATCGGTAACGCGCGGGTGGATTTCGGCGCGACCGAGATCTTTCGCGACATCTCCCTGACCGTCGGTTCCGGCGACCGCTGGGCCGTGGTCGGGCGCAACGGCACCGGCAAAACCACGCTGGTCCGTCTGATTACCGGCGATCTGACGCCCACCAGCGGCTCCGTGGCGCGTATGCCCGGACTACGGGTCGCGCTCATGGACCAGCACCGTCGTTTCCCCGATGGCATGACCCTTTGGGAGATCGTGGCCGACGCGTTTGGTGATCTGCGGTCGCTCGAGGCGTCGCTGGCCACGCAGGCGGCGAATCTCGAGCATGATCACGGCGAAGAGGCGATGGAGAAGTACGGCCGCGATCTCGAACGGTTCGAACGCGAGGGTGGCTATCAGATGGCCGCGAAGGTCGACGCGGTGCTGATGGGTGTCGGCTTCGATCCCGAGGCGGCACGGGCCACCAGCATCGGCACGCTCAGCGGCGGTGAACGTGGGCGCGTGGCGCTGGCCCGTCAGCTGGCCACGCCGGCCGAAATCCTGCTGCTCGACGAACCGACGAATCACCTCGATCTCGAAACGACGGCGTGGCTCGAGCAGTATCTGCGCGACACCGATCGCACCGTGATCTGCATCAGCCACGATCGCGCGTTTCTCGCCGTGATGGCCAATCACGTGCTGCACTTCGAGGGTGGCTCCGCCTTTTCCTACGAAGGCAGCTACGAGTCGTTCCTCGTACAGCGCGAAGAGAAACGGCTCACGCAACAGCGTCAGTTCGACAAGCAGCAGTCCAAGATCCAGTCGGAAACCGATTACATCGCGCGCAATCTTGCCGGTCAGAACACCAGGCAAGCCAAGGGACGTCGCAAGTTGCTCGCGCGCATGCCGCGTCTGTCGGCGCCCCTCGGGGGTGACGGCGTGATGGCGCTACGGCTCAGCGCCGGCGATCGCAGTGGCGATCGCGTGATCGAAGCCG
>CANGXK010000063.1 GCA_947457715.1 Gemmatimonadota bacterium | reverse complement strand
GCGGGTACCATCTCCGCGCGCGGGTCAGAACGCGCTTTGCGTGCCGAGTTCGACGACGCGATTGGGCGGAATGCAGAAGACCTCCGTGGCGGAACGCGCGTTCCGCGCCATGATCGCGAAGATGATCTTACGCCAGCGCGACAGCGTGACCGTGTCGCCCGGCCGGCCGGCGACGGGAATGAGTCGCTCGCGTCCGAGGAAGTAGCTGGTCTCCATCGGCTTGCAACGAATGCCCATCTGATCCACGACTTCGAGCACGTTCGGCACGTTGGGTGTCTGCATGAAGCCGTACGACGCGACGACGCGCCAGAACCCGCGCCCCAGTGGCATCACGCGCACCCGTTCCGCCGCGCTGGTTTCCGGCACGTCGGCGGTCTTCACCGACACCAGCAGCACGCGCTCGTGCAGCACCTTGTTGTGCTTCAGGTGATGCAGCAGCACTGGCGGAACACCGTCGTCGCTGCCCGTCATGAACACCGCGGTGCCGGGCACGCGATGCACACTCTTGTTCTCGACGCCATCGAGGAAGAGGGCGATCGGCATCGCGCCTTCGGCGAGCCGCGTATTCAGCAGGGCGCGGCCACGCTTCCAGGTGAGCATCAGCATGAACAGTACCACGCCCAGCGCCATCGGCACCCAGCCACCGTGCATCAGCTTGACGACGTTCGCGCTGAAGAACGCCACGTCGACCGCCAGGAACACCGACGACAGCGCCGCCGCCTGCCACCACTTCCAGCGGAAGCGGATGCGCGCGACGATGTAGAACAGGACGCTGGTGATGAGCATCGTCCCGGTCACGGCGATGCCGTACGCCGCGCCGAGCGCCGACGTGTTCTTGAATAGCACGACGATGATCAGGCAGCCGACCGCGATGAAGTAATTCACCTCGGGGATGTAGATCTGCCCTTCTTCCACCGTGCTCGTATGCTGGATCTCGAGGCGCGGAATGAAGCCGAGCGCGATGCCCTGACGGGTCACCGAGTAGGCTCCGGAAATCATGGCCTGCGACGCGACGATCGCCGCCATCGTGGCCAGCACGATCAGCGGAAGGATCAACGCCTTGGGGGCGAGCAGGAAGAATGGATTCTCGACGGCGGCCGGATTGCGAACCAGCAGCGCCCCCTGCCCGAAGTAGTTCAGCAGGAGGGCAGGGAACACGAGCAGCAGCCACGCCGCGCGAATCGGACGGATGCCGAAGTGCCCCATGTCGGCGTAGAGCGCTTCGCCGCCGGTGATCACGAGGACCACGGAGCCGAGCACGAAGAACGCCAGCGATCCGTGCAGTTGGACAAAGTGCACGGCGTACATCGGATTGACTGCGCCGAGAATCCACGGCGACTGGATCAGTTCACGGACCCCAAGTGAGGCGATCGTAATGAACCACAGCAGCATGATCGGCCCGAACGCCTTGCCCATCAGGTCCGTGCCAAAGCGCTGTACAGCGAACAGCGACGTGAGAATCACCAGCGTGATCGGCACGATGTACTGGGCAACGCTCGGCACGGCGATCTCGAGCCCTTCCATCGCGCCGAGTACGCTCATCGCCGGCGTGATGATGCCATCGCCGTAGAGCAAGGCGGTGCCGAAGAGCGCCAGGGCGACGAAGATGCCACCGCGTTTGAATCCCGGTGGTGTGCCGCGCGGGAAGATCAGCGCGAGCATGGCGAACTGACCGCCTTCACCGCGATTGTCGGCGCGGAGGACGAAGCTCACGTACTTCACGGTGATCACCAGTGTGAGCGCCCACACGATCAGCGAAAGAATGCCGAAGACGTTCTCGCGCGTCGGCTGCAGTCCATAGATCGGACTGAAGCACTCCTTGATGGAGTAGAGCGGACTCGTACCGATGTCACCGTACACCACGCCAAGCGCGGTGAGCGTCAGAATGGCGAGTCGCTTGCCGGTGGGATTTTCATGGTGGCCTTCCTTTCGCAGCGGCGATTGGACGGGGAACATGCCGGTCGTCGATCGGATCTCAGCGCCGACTTGCGCATTCGCGGCGTTGCTGGCCGCCGTCGGCATCACGGACGAACCCGTCGGATGCCTGATGGCGTCTGGCGAGGGAGGCGGACCGCTGGGAGCGGTCGCACTGCTATCGGAGTCGGCCCCGGTGGTGCTCACCGAGGCCTCAGGAGTCTGGTCGTTTGGCATAGTTCGGAACGAATCCGAAATGTATCATGGTGGCGGACAGAAATAGACAACGGAAATAGGCAACGGGAGGCCAGATGGCCTCCCGTTGCCGGGACCAGCATCAGACACCCAGACTGCCCCGCGACGTGCGGTCTACTCGTACCGCAGCGCCATGATCGGGTCGAGCTTCGAGGCCCGGCGGGCCGGCCAGACGCCGAATACCACGCCGACTACCGCCGAGAAGGCGAAGGCCAGCGCGACGGACTGCGAGCTGATGGAGGTGTTCCACGCGAAAAGCTGACTGATGAGCATCGCGCCCCCGCTGCCCACCGCAACGCCGATCGCCCCACCCAGCAGGCACAGTACGACCGCCTCAATAAGGAACTGGAACAGGATGTTCTTGCCCGTTGCCCCGAGTGCCTTGCGCACGCCGATCTCGCGGGTCCGCTCGGTGACCGACACCAGCATGATGTTCATGATGCCGATGCCGCCGACCACCAGCGACACGGCCGCGATGCCGGCCAGCAGCGATCCGAACACCTTGCTCGTCTCGGCGAACGTGGTGAGGAAATCGGCCTGATTCCGGATCGTGAAGTCATCGTCGCGCTCGCGCGGCAGGCGATGCTCGCGCCGCAGGATCTTCTGGATCTCGGCCATCGACTCGGGGATTTTCTCTTCCGACAGCGCGAGCACCGAGATCGAGCGTACGCGATCGGTGCCAAGCACGCGAAAGCGCGCCGTATTGAGTGGAATCAGGACCTGATCGTCGGGATTCTGGAAGGGCGACGTCTGCCCCTTCGACTTGAGCACGCCGATCACGGTGAACTGAATGCCGCGAATGCGCACCGCCTCACCGATGATTGCCTCGGGATTTTCGATCCCGAGGTTGGTGAGCACCGCCGGTCCGACCACGGCCACGCGCTGTTTGCCGAGGTCTTCCTGCGTGCTGAACATGCGTCCGCCCAGCAGTTCGTACTTCCGGACCTCGAGATAGTTGGCCGACGTTCCGACCACCTGCGTGCTGGCGTTCTTCGCCTGAAACTGCAACTGCAGCTGACGCGACATCTCCGGCTGCACGGCGGTGACCAGCGTGGACTGCTCTTCGAGGGCCGCTGCGTCGTTCATTGTGAGACGCGCGCGATCGGCTTCGGCCGCCACACCGCCCATGCCGCGCACCTGCCCCGGCGTGACCGTGAGCAGGGTGGTGCCGAGCGCCGTAATGCGATCCTTGATCGACTCCTGCGCCCCGCGGCCGATGCCATCCATGGCGATCACGGCGCCAACGCCGATCACGATACCGAGCATCGTAAGCACAGAGCGGAGCTTGTTGGCTCGCAGTGCACCGAGCGCGACCCGAATGGTCTCGGCGTACAACATGTCAGCCACCTCCGGGACGGCCACCGCCGCCCGCCGGCGCGCTACCACCGGCGCCCCCGCCCGCCGGACGACCCGCAGCACCGCCGGTCGTGGGCTGTACGCCAGGCATGCCGCCGCTGCCAGTCATGCTGCGGAAACGATCGTTCTGCTGGTCACGCTTGGCCTGCAACGCCTGCACGGCGAGCGTGGCCACCTTCTCCCCTTCCTTGAGCCCCGAGATCACCTCAGAGTAGTCGTAGTCGGAGGCTCCCAGTCGGACGAGGCGCGGGCTGAACTTGCCCGGCGCGTCCTCCACGAACACCAGCGCGGTGCGCACCCGCGTGACGCTGCCGCCGCTGCTGGCGCCAGGCGTGCCCGATGCCGACGGGGCACCGCCGCGCTGGGTGGCGCTCTGCGCCGCAGGCTTCGCGTCTGACTTGGCATTACCCAGCGGTACCGGCCTGGCCGACGGCATGTCGGCCGCAGGCTGACCGGCGCCGACTCCGCTACCGTTGCGCAGTTGCGCCTGCATCTCGCGCACCTGTGCGGTCACGCTGTCGGGATCGAGCCCCACGAACGTGGCCGCCACCGCCGCCTCGCGCACGGTGCGCACGGCATCATTGCTCACCGCGAGCACGTTGTCGCGACGATCGATCAGCATCGATACTTCGCCATTCATGCCGGGTTTGAGCAGCCCTTCGTTGTTGTCGAGCGATACGATTACCGGGAACATCGTCACGCTCTGCTGCACCACCGCCTGCGGTTCGATTTTCTCCACGACGCCCTGAAACGGACGCTCAGGGTAGGCGTCCACCGTCACACGCGTTGACTGGCCCGGGCGCACCTTGCCGATGTCCGTCTCGTTCACAAGGGCACGCACCCGCACTTTGGAGAGATCGGCCATCTTGAGCAGCGTGGTGCCGCCCGACACTGATCCGGTGGCTGAGGCGATGACCTGACCCAGCGACACCGGCTTGTCGATGATCGTGCCGTTCACCGGCGCAACGACCGTGGCGTCTTCGAGGCGCTGTTTTGCCAGATCCACATTGGTCGTGGCGCGTACGATTGCGCCCTGCGCCTGCGTAAGACCCAACTGCGCCGCTTCGAATTCCTGCGTCGTGATGATGCGCGTCTTGTACAATT
Organism: Gemmatimonadota bacterium; assembly: GCA_947457715.1. Next base: position 5,152 of record CANGXK010000063.1, on the reverse strand, counting down.
CATCTGATCGCGTCTTCTGCGACTGGGCCACTTCGAGGCCGGCCCGCGCGCTGCGCAGATCGGCCGCTGCCTGATCGTACTGGTTCTTCACGTCACGGGTGTCGATCTGGACCAGCAGATCACCGGCCTTCACCTGCGAACCGGTTTCCACCGGCATGCGCGTGATCTGCCCCGATGCCTTCGATTTGACTTCGATCACGTTGATCGGTTCGACGGCACCGGTGGCCTGCGCATCCACCACGATTGTGCGTCGATCGACGGCGACCGTACCCACCACCGCCGCGACTTCCTTCTTGGCGCCGCAGCCAGCTAGCAGCCCGCCCGCCAACAACGCGGGGAGTGCCAATCTCCCCGCGCGAATCCGCACGAGAGTGTACATCAGATTTCACGCCCCACGAGTGATGAGAGTTGCGCCCGCGCGATGCGGCCGTCGAGGCGCGCCTGAATTAACGCCTGACGCGACTGATTGAGCTGCGTCTGCGAGGTCAACAGGTCGAGCAGTGTTGACGCGCCGAGCGCATACCGTTGCTGCTGGACGCGAAGGTCTTCCTCGGCCGCGGCAATGGCGGCCATCTGCACTTGCACACGCGCCTGCGCGTTCTGGAGCGAGCGCACGAACGACGTCAGGTTCTGACGGGCGGCGAGCTGCTCGTCTCGCAGCTGCGCTTCGGCATTCGTGAGCGCCACGTCAGCCTGTACAGTCTGTGTTTCACGCGAGAATCCGTTGAACAGCTGATAGGCGATGCTGAAGCTCATCGTCTGCCGGCTCGCATTGTTGCCGCCGACCAGCAGCATGTTGCGGCCGACGAAACCAGCCGCATTCTGACTGAACCCGTAGTTGTACGACATGGTGAGCGTCGGCAGGTAGGTCGACTTCTGCGAGCGCTTAGCGGCGCGAGCCACCGCGACGTTGGAGATGGCGAGACGGACGGCGGGACCGTCGCCGGCCAGGACGGCCAGTTCAGCTTCGGTCGGCAGCGCGAGTGGCGTATCGAGCGTGTCGTCGGGCGCGGCAGTGATCGCGGTCGTGGAGCCGGCCACCCGCGTGAGCGAGGCGTTGGCCACGCGCAGGTCGTTTTCGGCCGTCAGCACCGCGAGGCGCGCATTGCCCACGAGAATCGCCGACCGCAGGGAGTCGGACTTGGTGGCCACGCCAGCCAGTAACCGGGCCGTCGAGGCCTTCAGCTGCTGCTCGGCCTGTTCAAGCTGGGCCTGCGCAGCGGCGGCCGACTCACGCGCGGCGAGTGCCGCGTAGAACTGTTGCTTGACCTGCAGCGAGGCGTTGAAGCGCGCGGCTACCGCAGACACGTCGGCCACATCCGCGGTGGCGCGGATCCGCTTGATTTCCGACCAGCGCCGGCCGCCGTCAAAGACTTCGACGTTCATCCCGAGGCCGTTGCTGTAGCTCCACGGATTGCCTGACAACGACGTGAGCTGACCGTTGAAGTTGTTGATCGTGGTACCCTGCGTGCGCCCCGTGCCCGCCGAAAGATTGACGTTCGGGATGTACGAGCCGACGGCCTCACGGCGTGCCGCCGAGGCGCTCCGGTCGAGGCCGCGTGCCTGCACGGCGGCCGGGGAGTTGCGCGCCGCGAGTTCGATGGCTTCCCGCAGCGAAACCGGCCGTGCCCCCTCCTCCGCGCCGAGTCCCTGAGCGCCAAGCGGGGCGGCCATCACGACCGCCCCGAAAACGACTGCACCGACGACGGTCTGTCCCACACGATTCCTGCGATTCACTTGGTCTCACCTCGCGCACGCGCCGTGCTATCGGCCGTACGCTGGTTGCGCTCGAGGAGGGCACGGAAGGCGGACTTCTGCGCGTCGTCGAGGGTGTTCATCATCAGCACGCGCGCGCTGTCGCGCACGGCATCGAGAATAGGACGGACGGTGGTCATGATTTCACGCGACTGTCGGCGACGCCAATCCCACACGGAGTCGATCACGACGCGTTGATCGGGCGATAGCTTGAGCTCGCGAGCGAGTTCGTCGACCATCGCACGCTCGTTGAAGACATCCGGACGCGGCGGTGACACGACGCGGTCGGCGGCGAAGCCCACGGCACCCCCGGTGAGGAACGCACCGAGGATGAACATCATGGCGAGCGATTTGGGACGGGAAGTAGACACGGCTCGCTCGAGACTAGTAATCAAGAGGATGCAGGTATCGCTCTGGCGCATCCTCGGGCAGGCGCGCACGGGCCCGCGACGACAGCGTGGCCTCGTCGAGAGGAAGCGGTAGGGCCGATTCCACCGCCGCCCGCTGCGCCATCTCACGCGCTGACGCGCTGCGCTCGGATTCCCGCACGAACGTGGCACCAGCCACGAGCAGCGCGATTGTGGCCGCGATCAGCCCCGCGTTGCGGATGTCGGCCGTCCGGAATTCACCGAAGCCGCTCCACCACGAAGGACGCAGCACGTTGATATGCATCAACACGCGCTCTTCCAGGCCGTTCCAGTACGTCTCGTCCTGCGGCGCCGCGTAGCGGCTGCGCAGCAGGTCGGTCACTCGAGGGTCCGCGTCCGGGCCGTGCCCGTTGTCGTTCCGCGTGACGTTCATTTCTCACTCCGAAGATTGCTCAGCTGTCGCCGTAGGTGCGCCCGAGCATGGTGCAAGTCCGATCGCGCCGTTCCTTCGGGAATTCCGAGGAGGGTACCGATCTCTGCGTGCTTATATCCCTCGACGTCGTGCAACACGATGACTGCGCGCTGCCGTTCGCCGAGCGTATCCAGTGCGCGCGCCAGGCGCGCACGTAACTCACCCGCTTCTGCTGGATCCCGATGTGGAGACGACAAGGTCTCCGGCAATTCGTCCGCGTCGCGTACCTTGCGCCGACGGGCGATATCCAACGCCGCATTGGCCACGATGCGATGCAGCCACGCGCCGAAGGCCTGCTCGGGGCGAAACCGCTCGAGGGCGCGGAACGCATGCAGAAAGCCTTCCTGCACCGCATCCTCGGCATCATCGTGCGACAACACGATGGCACGGGCGACGGCATACGCGCGGCGCTGGTGACGATGCACCAGACCGGCAAATGCCGTGTGATCCCCTGCCTGCGCCGAGAGCACCAACTCCCGCTCTTCAAGCGCCTCGGCCGACACCGGTCGGTCAGTCCCCATGACGGGGGAGGCAGCTGGAAAGGAGAGGGCGACGGAAGTCATCGGCAATGGTGGGGTCATTCGACTTACGCATCGCCAACGGGGGGCGTTGAGGGCGTGGGCGCCAATCCCGCAAGTCCCAGATTCGCTGCATCGGCCTGCATGGCGAGCAGAACAATGCCGATATGCTCGTCGAGCGGGACCTCGAGGGCCGCCGCCCCCTGAATGATGTCGTCCCGGTTCACACCGCGGGCAAAGGCCTTGTCCTTCATCTTCTTTCGTACCCCGGCAACGTCCACATCGCTCACCGCTTTGGAAGGCTTCACCAGCGCGCTCGCGGTGATCAATCCAGTGAGCTCGTCGACGGCGAACAAGGCTTTGGCCAGCCGCGTGACCCGGGGAACCCCGGTGTACTCCGCATGCCCCAGCACCGCATCGCACAGTTCCTCAGGCCAGCCCGCCGCCCGAAGCACCCGCACGCCCTCGGCCGGATGTTCGACGTCAGCACCCTGCGCAGCGTTAGGGAATCGCTCGTAATCGAAGTCGTGGATGAGGCCGGTAAGACCCCACAGCTCGATATCCTCCCCCAGTCGGATGGCATAGGCTCGCATCGCACACTCCACCGAAAGCATGTGCTTGCGGAGGGATTCGGAGGCTGTCCACTCATGGACGAGCGATAGGGCGGACGCGCGAGAGGGAAGGGGCATTCGCTCAAGTCTAACTGCGAGGGGGGGCTTGTGGGCTGTGGGCTCTCGGCTCTCGGCTCTCGGCTCTCGGCCGTGGGCCATGAGCCATGAGCCATGAGCCATGGGTGTGAGGATGGAGCGTCTGACGGCTCACGACTGACCATGACCCACGGCCCACGGCCCACGGCCCATGGCCCATGGCCCAGAGCCCAGAGCCCAGAGCCCAGAGCCGAACACCGAACTCTCCCCCACCCTCAGTGCACATCCACCTTGACACTTGCCGCTTTCCCCGTCTTCCAGATCAGCAGTAACGGCAGTGCCGCCACCAGCAGAATCCCCGAAATCAGGTAAATCTGCGAGAACGCGATCACGCTCGCCTGCGTCGCGATCTGGCGGTCCATGATCATCAGCGCCTGCTGCTTCGCGATCGACGCGTCGAATCCGCGCGCCACCAGCCCCTTCGTGAGGCCGCCCAACCGCGCCATCGTGGTCGGGTCGTACGCGCCCACGTGCTCGGTGAGCAGCTGCTTCTGGACCACCGTCTGCCGCGCCAGCATCGTGGCCATGATCGCGATGCCCAGCGATCCGCCCAGCTGACGCATGAGGTTGAACATGCCGGTGCCCTGGCCGATCAGGCGCATGGGGAGTCCGGCTACGGTGGCGCTGGTGAGCGGCACGAACAGGAAGCCAAGTCCCACGCCGCGGAAGATCAGCGGCCAGAACAGATCGTCCTGCCCGGAGTCGAGCGTGAGGCGCGACAGCTGCACCATCGACGCGAGGAACATGAACGCCCCGAACACGATCATCGGTCGCGCGTCGACCTTGTTGGCGATGCGTCCCACGAACGCCATCGTGAACGCCGACGCCAGCGCGCCCGGTAGAATCACCATGCCCGTCTGCTGCGCCGTATAGCCGTGCAGCTGCTGCAGGAACACCGGCAGCACGAACACCGATCCGTACAGCGCCAGTCCGAGGAACGTCGCGAACATCACGCCGGGCGCGACCTGCCGCGACTTGAGAATACGGAAGTCGATGATCGGTTCGTCGATCGTGAGTTCGCGCCACACCAGCAGCACGGCCGACACCATGCTCGTGATCGCGAGTCCCGTCACGAAGCGCGATTCGAACCAGTCGAACCGTTCGCCGCGTTCCAGCATCCACTGCAGCGAGCCGACCGCGCTCGTGAGCAGCACGATGCCGAGCACGTCTACCGAGGTTGCCTTTGTCTGGTACGCGGCATCGCGCACGTACGTCCACACCAGATAGCCGGCGAAGATGCCAAGCGGCACGTTGATATAGAAAATCCACGGCCACGCGTATGCATCGACGATGTAGCCGCCGAGCGTCGGGCCGAGCGTCGGGCCCACCATC
>CANGXK010000062.1 GCA_947457715.1 Gemmatimonadota bacterium | reverse complement strand
GTCACTGGGACGATGTATTTGGGACAGACGACCGAGGATGATCGTATATCACCGTTTTTCGTCAGCGACCTTTAAGAGTAAAGATGAGCCCGGATTCAACGTCCAGACAACCCACTGCCCCCCAGCCCGAGCGCCTCGCGCAACTCGGACTCGTGATCAATGCGGCGCTGGCGGCAGTCAAGTTAGTCGCCGGGCTCGTCGGAAATTCGTACGCATTGGTCGCCGACGCTGTAGAGAGTTCGACTGACATGGTCGGGTCGCTCGTGGTCTGGAGTGGCCTGCGGATCGCCAGCCGGGATCCCGACGATCTGTATCCGTTCGGCTATGGACGTGCCGAGCCCCTCGCCGCGGCGACGGTCTCCGCGATCATGCTCGGGGCGGCCACGGGGATCGCCATTGAGGCCATCGCGGAGATCCAGACGCCGCACCATGCACCGGCGTGGTGGACGCTGCTGGTTCTGGCCACGGTGATCGTCATCAAGGAACTGCTGGCCAAGCGCGTCATGGCTGTGAGCCACGCGACCGGCAGTGTGGTCATCGCCGCCGACGCCTGGCATCACCGTGCTGACGCGATCAGCTCCGGAGCGGCCTTTGTCGGGATCTCGATGGCGCTGCTCGGAGGGCCCGGCTGGGAACCGGCAGACGACTGGGCCGCGCTCGTGGCGGCGGGCGTCATCGCCGTCAACGGCAGCCTGTTGTTGCGGACGGCCTTGCGCGATCTGATGGACCGTGCGCCGGAGCCGGCGATCCTCGCGACCGTGGCGGAGGCCGCGCTGACGACCGCTGGTGTGCGGGCCATCGAAAAGCTCAAAATCCGGAAGTCCGGCACGGCCTTCTATGTCGACATTCACGTGCAGGCCGATCCTGCGCTTTCGCTCCACGACGCGCACATTCTCTCGGGGATGGTGAAGACCGCGATTCGGCAGCGGGTGCCAGCTGCCATGGGAGTGCTGATTCACATGGAGCCGTTTGAGCCGGCGGAGGGGTCATGAGCCACCAGCCTGATTTCCACGTGTTGGACCGTGCCGAGTGCGAGGCGCTGCTGATGTCGCAGCACGTGGGCCGTCTCGCGTTCAGCTTCCGCGATCGCGTCGATATCGAACCAATGCATTACGTCTATTCGCATGGACACATCTACGGCCGCACGCAGTATGGCACCAAGATGGACGTCCTCGCGCACCACGCCTGGATCGCCTTCGAAGTCGATGAAATCCAATCGCTCTTCGAATGGCGCAGTGTTGTGTTGCACGGGCGCATCGAGTTTCCCGATCCGGACGGGGCGCCGCTGCAGGTTGAGCGGTTTGCGCAAGCGGTCGAGATCTTTCGCACGCTCGTGCCCACCGCGTTCGACGTGCATGACCCTACTCCCGCGCGCGAGCTCGCCTTCATCATCGCGGTGCAGGAGATGACTGGTCGGGCGGCTACGATCGACAGGACCGCGTAATGGGTAACGGCCTGTCGTCACTGCATCTGACGCCTGTCGACGCACGCGGGAAGATCTCCCTCGGCGACAAGGCGGCCTCGATTGATGGACACGTGAACAAGACCGCGCTCGAGGCCGAGACGACGGTGCTGCTCGATCGGCTCCATACGCTTCAGGAGGCGTTTCACGCCGACAGTCGACACGCGCTGCTGCTCGTGCTGCAGGGGCGCGACGCCTCGGGCAAAGATGGGGTGATCAAAACGGTGTACGGGGCGTTCAATCCCACGGGCGTGCAGGTCGCGGCGTTCGGCCCCCCCACGGCGCTCGAGTTGCGGCATGATTTTCTCTGGCGCGTGCACCAGGTCGTTCCGCCGCGGGGCATGGTGGGCGTATTCAACCGGTCGCACTACGAAGACGTGCTCGCGGTGCGCGTACGCAAGCTCGTGCCGGAGTCCGTGTGGAGCGCCCGGTATGCGCACATCAACGCCTTTGAACAGATGCTCACCGACAACGGCGTCATCATTCGCAAGTGCATGCTGCATGTCTCACGTGACGAACAGCATGAGCGGCTTAAAGCCCGCCTGGATGATCCGACGAAGAACTGGAAGTTCCGTCTCGAAGACCTGAACGATCGGGATCGCTGGGATGCCTATACCGACGCCTACCGCGACATGCTCGAACATTGCAGCACGCCGTCGGCGCCGTGGTACGTCGTGCCATCCGACGACAAAGCGGTGCGGAATCACCTGGTCGCGCGGATGCTCGTGGAGACGCTCGAGTCAGTGAAACCGCACTACCCGCCGATGGACGACCGCGTACGCGCCGCGGCCAAGGGGTTCGCCTGATTCACCGTTCCTGTGATCGTGCGCTCCATTCTTGGTGTGTCGGCCGCCGGCTCAGCGGCCGCCGCCAAACCGGACCGGCAGCCAGTAGCTGAACTTCATCGCGAGGAAGTTGTCGCCGCCGGCGCGCGTGGTCTGGAACAGCTCGCGGGCGCGGGCCGGATCCCCGAAGGCTTCGCTCGTGCGCCGGTTCTGTTGCCACACTAGGAAGAAGGTGCTCCCCGGCGTCCACTCCCAACGCATCACGATGTTCGAGCGGAACGACAGCACGTGGAAGTCGCGATTGGAAATCGTGAACGTGGACGCGCCGTCGGTGATGCGGCGCGCCCCGGTGGAGTCGGTGGTGATCGTCGTGCCGTCGGTGCCGTACGTGCGCAGTAGCCGGCTGCGCGGCGCCGACAGCTCGCCGAACTGCGAGTAGGCGCCGCTCGCCACGAAGGGCTCGGCGTACGCCTCCAGCGACAGGTTGGGGGAGAACGCGTAGTTGGCGCGCAGCTTGGTGGAAATCGTGGAGCGGTCGATGAACGCGAACACGTAGCGGTTGCCGTACGTGCGCGTCCCGCCGGCAATCATGGTCACGTACTGGCGCGGTTCGGTGCCCGACTGAAAGGTCGGCTCGGCTGACACCGACACCCGCGGCGACGGACGCAGCGTGATCTGCCCCGACACATTGCGCCGCCACGCGCCGAATTCGTCCACACCGTAGCCGCCGTTCACGCGCCATCCGGTTTTGGCACCGAACGGATTATTCACGCGGAACTCCTGCCGGAACTCGCGCGGGAGTCCCATGTACGGGCCGCCGCGGGTGATGGCGTCGTCCACCGTGGGCAGTTCGATGGTGGACCGCACGTTCAGGTTCCAGAAGTTCTTCAGCGTGGCGCTGCTGTTCTGCGTCCAGCTGTTCAACTGATGCGTGCCTTCGAAATTCCACGCGCCGCGCGTCTCGAACCCCAGGCGCCAGTTTTGCAGGTAGCGGCCGGGCGTGGTCTCGCGGATCTGCAGGTCGGCGTTGTATTCGATGTCGTCGGTGGACTGCAGACGGCCCAGATCATTCAGCTCGAAGCCGGGCGACTCGAGCTTCACCTCGGCCCCCCACAACACGTGACGGCCGGCGTCCTTGTCGGCGCGCAGCTGGGCCGAGTAGCCGGACAGGCTGGTTTTGAGTGGGTCGTACCGCGTGGTGCGGCGGTCGGGGCGCTGAAACAGCCGCGAGTTGGCCACCTGCAGGCGGCGGATCGACGCCGTATCACCGGCCACGTGGGTACCGGCCACGAACCCGCTGATGGCGTACTTGCCCTGCTGGAAGCGGATGCGCCAGTCGGCGCCGCCGTAGTAACTCTCGCGCGCCAACAGCGACGCCAGGGACGGCGTCCCGCCCACGCTGCGCTGCACCGTGGTGAACGAGGCGCCGATCGTGGACGCCTGGCGTCCGATTTCCTGTTGCAGGCGCAGCACGCCGTACGCGGCGCGGGGTTCCACCGGCACCTGCGTCGTGGTGCCCGAGTCGGTCTCGTACACGCGGGCATTTTCGGCCGCGGTGACCGCGGTGACGGCGCCGATGGAGAGGCGGCTGGGGAGGCGGCCGGTGAGCTTGGCGGCGCCAAGGATCGTGCTGGCGCGCGGAGCATCGACGAAGTCGCCGGAGGCGGAGCCGCGAGGGGCGGCGCCGATGCGGCGCGGATAGAAGTACTGCGCGCCGTTGCCGCGCACCATCTCACTGCCTTCCGTGAAGAACGGGCGCCGCTCGTCGAAGAACGTTTCGAAGCCGGTGAGGTTCACCTCGGCCGGGTCGGCCTCCACCTGCCCGAAGTCCGGGTTGACCGTGGCGTCGAGCGTGAGACTGGAGCCGAGGGCGGTTTTGGCGTCCATGCCCATGCGCCCGGCGAAGGGGCGGTTGAGCGGATTGGCCTGCAGCGCGCCGCCGCGGCGCGTGGCGTCACCGGCCACGTACGGAAGGAACTCCACCGGGCGGGTGGGGGAGATGCCGTCGAGCCCTTCGAGCGTGCCGAAGCGCGACACGTACCCCGTTTCGCGCGGCGGGACCATGGCCCACTGGATGTCCTCGTTCTTGTCGGGCAGCCAGCGATCGATCTGCATCCCCCAGCGCTGCCGGTCGGCGCGCGGGAACCGCAGCTGCGAGAACGGAATGCGCAATTCGGCCGTCCAGCCGGTGGAGTCTTCCTGGGCGGCGGCGGTCCACACCGGGTCGAACTGACTTTCGCGCCCGCGCATGTCATCGTCCTGCGTGTGGCGGAAGTCGGAACGGACGCCGTCCACGGACACGCCGAAGCCGACCGCGGTGCGGCGGTCCATCTGCGGGTCGAAGGTGATCGTGAACCGCTCCGTGTTGCCGAAGCCGTCGCGGCGGGTCACGGCGCGGGCCAGCTCGGCCGGGTTGCGGCGACGCATGCGGGCGCCGACGTACAGCGCCTCGTCGTCGTAGCCGATGAACACCTGAGTGGCTTCCGTGGGCGCCTGTCCCTCGCGGGGCTGCCGCTGCACGAAGTCGTCGATGGGGGACAGACGCGCCCAGGCCGCGTCGTCGAGGCGGCCGTCAATGCGCGGCGCCCGCGTCACGCGCGCGGCGCGGGCCACCTTACTGGACGGTTGGGCGGGGAGGAGCGCTGGGGCAGCCACAAGGAGGGCGCACAGCAGCGCGGGGGCAGAGCGGACGAAACGGATCACAGGCACTGGATCAGATGGCAGATGAGGGTCTGCAAGGGTACGCAGACCATGCGTTTCGCGTTCGATGGCGCGGAATCTGGCCAGCGGGCACTGGCTTGGGGCGCGCGGGTCAGTTATGTTCTTAGTTCTGATCGCTGTGCTGGTTGGCGGCGACGGGATGTGGCGCAGCCCGGTAGCGCACCTGAATGGGGTTCAGGGGGTCGCAGGTTCGAATCCTGTCATCCCGACTGAGTATCAGTCGATAGAACAAGCACTTAGCCTCGGCCTCGCGCCGGGGCTTTTTGCGTGGTGATCATTCCGGCACGCTGTCGCGACGACGGCGAGATTGCGACGTACACCCGCCATTCGAGAGAACTCCATGCACCACCTTCGCCTTTCGTTCGTGACTTCGCTGCTGGTGCTCGGCGCGCATTCAGGATCGGCGCAGGAAGTCCAACCGCTGGTACCGGCTCCCCCCTCGCTTGCACGGTCGACGGCGGACTCCACCCCAGTCGGGTTTACCCGTCGCGATCGAATGGCCGCCGCCGGATTCGCGGGTGCCACCCTGATCGCGCTGCCGTTCGATCGCGCCGCCGCGCACCTGTTTGCGCAACCCGCTCTGCATCGCGATGCACGCGTGGCGGGAGCCGCCACTGGGATCGAGTGGCTCGGTGATCCCGGCGCAATCACGCTCAGTGCTGGGACCTTCGTGGTTGGTCGCCTGGCGCATCACGATGGACTCGCCGACGCCGGTCTGCATTCGGCACAGGCGATCGTGTTCGGCGGGGCGACCACCAAGGCGCTGAAGTTCGTGATCGGGCGCGCACGGCCCCGTGAGGTGGCAGGGGGCGATGCGTTCGTGTTCCGCCCGGGGCGCGGCAAGGGCGACTACGCCTCGCTTCCCTCCGGTCACACCACGGCGGCGTTTGCCGCGGCATCAGTGGTGAGTGCTGAACTCTCGTGCTCCACCTTTGCGCAGTCGCACCCACGGATCGGTCGGATGGCGCCGTTCCTGTTGTACGGCGCGGCCACGCTGGTCGGGGTGACGCGCATGTATCACGATGCGCACTGGGCGAGTGACGTCATCGCCGCTGCCGGCATCGGCACACTCAGTGGGCACGTGACGGTTCGTCGGCTCCATAATGGCGGGGCGCGTAATCGATTCGACCGTTGGATGCTGGGCGGCGCCACTCGTACGGAGAGCGGCTGTCGCTAGTGCCGAACGTACTGGGCAATTCCGATGGACAGAACAACGCCGTGCAGGGGTTTCCCGACGCAATTCGCTGTCCTCGCCCGATGCGTCGTTGGTTGGTCAGCGCAGAGCAGCCAGTAACCGACGGTGATCGCGGGCGAACAGGTGTACCTGCGAGTGATCGTGCCCGTGGTCAACCACCACATGCGCCTGCAGTACCTCGCCCAACGTGTCCTCGCTCGCGATGAGTGTGCCCGCCATCGCTCGTAGCACGCCTTGCACACGTTCGGGCGCGGGTGCGCACTCGGAAACAAGTGATGGGCGTGATGCGACGATCGCGAGGATGTCCTCAACGTCATGGCTGCCCAGCAGATCCCCGCCCCCAAGAGCGCGATCGCCGCGTCGGGGCGCACCGCCAGAATTTCGCGCGCCCAATTGCCCTTCACCGACGCCCGTCACACCACCAGCCACGGCCCGTTAGGCGATGCTTCGCAGAGGGCCGTGATGTTTGCCGCGTTTTGCCGAGTCCCATGTTGTCGGCCAGGATCGCCCGGCAGCGGCTGAGCAGGAATGCCCCCCATCGACCTGATGGGGAAAGAGGCCCGCGGCCGGGCGTTCGGCACGGGCAAGCGCTTCCGCATGGACTTCGGCGGACGGCGCCCGCAGGGCAGGAGAGCGCGACACTGTGGACAGGAAGGATTGTGATTGAGCGGGTTTTTGGTGAGGGTGGTCGGGTTCGTGTGGCGTGAGACGCTATGCCGTAGAACATTTCTTTAGAACGGGTTACCTCACGGTGCCGAAACTACTCTCTCATCCGCGCATGGTGTGAGGCGTGGATGTTGTCCATACGGCACCCTGTCGGCGTAATCACGAATACATGCAACTACGCTGCAATGTTTATATCATATTTTCATTCATCCGAAATTATCGACATCGCGCCTAGCGCTCGGCGATCGCCGCCGGGCGCTGACTCCGCCCTGCGTGTTACATCGACGGCATTTCGTTCAGCGACCCGCCGGATTACAACAGCCGCCCTGGGCCTTTGGCCGTGAGCGATGCCGCGCCGAGCGACCACTCGCCGGGAAGGATCGGCACGCCGCGCTTCGCCATCGCATTCAGGTTTGATACGATGTTCTGGGGGTAGATGTACGCGCATTCGAGCCGCGTGATGCCGAAGTCCGGGCCATCGGTGCCCGTGCCCGTGGCATTCCCCGACTCGTCGGCGAACGCCGTTATGTCGATCACAAAGCGCACTGACGAGCGTTGACGGACGAAGTTGCCACCGGCGTCATAGCACTCGAAGTTCGCATCGAGCACCCCAGTGAGCGTCAGCGGGGCCGACCCGTTCTTCCCTGGGCCACCTACCAGATATTCGCACGACAACTCTCCCGTGCTCGAGTCGAGGGTGCACGACGCGCCCTCCATCGTGAAGTGCGGGCTCCCGATCCCGCCTCCGTTCGGGCCGCCCTTCGCAAGCGCGGTCGTGGGTTCGGCCGTCACGGCGGTGGGCGCTTCGCCGCACGCGGCCAGACCGGCATCGCTTCGAGGGTGACGGCAAGTGACATGTGTTTCATGGGGCAACGCCTGGGCTGCGTGGGGATGACACGCCAACCGGTGTTGGCAGCATCACCCTAGAACCGCGCCCCACTCGCCCCTATCACTGCCGTCCCGACGCGCCGTCCGGCGCCAGCCGTGGCGTGTTTTCCCCGACATCGTTCGCTGGATCGCCGCCCGTCGCCCCCTACCGGCGGCTGATCACACCGATCCACCGGCTCGTATTGCCGCGACCATCCACCCACGACACGATCAGCTTGCACTCCGTCGGCCCCGGTGATTGTGCGATGTCGAGGCACAGTTCTTTCCCCGGGCCCAGCACGCGCGGGCGCGTGCCCACCAGCCAATCGGTGCGGTCTTCCTGCTCGGCCATGAGCTGAATGCCGAGCTCCAGCGCGACCTCGTCACCGACGTTGCGGATCGTGACCTGCCGAGTGCGGCCACGACCATGCGGGACTGCGGTGAGAATGGCCGAACGCTGCATGCGGCTCCGGGAGTGGAAGAAACCGAAGCCTACTCGGCGGCCCACGGATCCGACAAGAGCGAGAAGCGCCCCCTCACGATGGGGCGCGGTGTGGCCGACGGTGCGGGGCGCTCGGAACGCCTCCCCGCACCGCTCACAACGGTGTCTCCGTTACCGGAGAATCGCGCTCCAGATGAGCGGCCACGTCGCATTCGACTGCGCGCGGTACTGCGGACGGAAGCCGTACAGCACCACGTGGCCGCTACCCACAGCGGCATCCACCATCGCCGCCCGGCCGTTCAGGCGCGTGGCGCCCAGCAGCCACCCCGACAGCAACGGATCGCCGGTGCCCTGATAGCGCAGCACCGCGCTTGCCTTGGTCGTGTCGCTGATAGCGAAAGTCGGACTGTCTTCGAACCACACGGCCGGCACCGGCGCAGTGTAGGTAGCCGCCAGCGGATGCGCGCGGCTCACCTCCACCGCGAACATCGAGCCGGGGGCGTAGAAGTCGGTGTTCTTCACCCCGTCGAGCACGTTCTTCACCGGCAACTCCATCGTTTCGATGGCGTACTCGCTGGCTTCGTTGAAGGCGAGCAGAGTGCCGCCCTCGTTCACGAACGCCTTCAGCGCCGCCGCACCGGCCTCGCCGATGCCGCCCCGCAAGGAATCGGGATACGGCTGCCCCAGTCCGCGGCGCAGCTGTGCCGGCGCCTGGTCCGGCAGGAGAATCGCGTCGAACTTCGCGCGCAGCCCGCCGGCGCGGAGGTCGCGATCGCGCACCGTCGTGAACGGAATGCGATTCGCATCGAACACCCACCGCGTCCACCCTTCATCCATCGACGCGCTGTAACTCTGGTAGATGGCAATGCGCTTGCGACTCGTGCCGCTCAACCCGGGCACGTCATACGACGGCTCGGCCACCGGCTTCACGATCGCCCCCAGCTGCATCGCGGACGTCTTCACCGCCTGCACGTCCACCCCGAACAGCAGCGGCAGCGTGTGCGCCGTCACGTCGTACGGGCGCTTCGGCGGGCCGCCGGGATACTCCGAGAGATTCGGGTACGCCTGCCGTTCCAGCAGCGCCTTGGCATACGAGCCGAACGGCTGCGCGGTGGGCACCAGATAGCTCCCCGCCGGTTCGCTCTCGTGCACCACGATCTGTCCGTGCTGCAGCGTCCACAGCAGGCGCTGCAACGCCGCCGGATCGCGCTGCTGCTTGCTGATCACGTACATGGCCGGCACGTCGGTGGTGGTCCACGGATGATCGGCCGCCAAGGCGCGTTCCCCCAGCGTGGCGTAGCTCTCCAGCCACGCGCCGCGGTCGCGCGCCGCCTGCACCAGCATGGCCCACGTGGCGCTCACCTGATACGACACAATGTCGCCGATCCCCCACCGGCCACCCGGCCAGACACTCGGGAAGTTCCACGACGCGACCTTGGCATCGTAGCCGCGCCCCGTGCCGAGCTTGTCGAACGGAATCTCGATCGACGACGCCAAGCGGGCGCTCGCGGTTTCGGTGAGAATGCGCGCCCCGCGGTGGTTGAGCGAATACTGCCGGGCCGGCGACCACTGGTCGTACGACGCGTTGGTGGCGATGCCGGTCTTGCCGTCGGCGGTCATGCGCCACGCCATCGCCATGCCGAGCGCGTTGGTGCTCGCCGTGAGCACGGGATCGATGTT
>CANGXK010000061.1 GCA_947457715.1 Gemmatimonadota bacterium | reverse complement strand
TTATCCGGGCGACTACGGATTCATCCCGCGCACGCTGCACGAAGACAACGATCCGCTCGACATCCTCGTGCGTATCAACGAGCCCACCTTCCCGGGATGCCAGATCACCTGTCGCCCGATTGGCGTGCTGAAGATGCTGGACAAGGGGGAGCCCGACGAGAAGATCCTCGCCGTGCCCAGCGATGATCCGTATCACAACGACATTTACGATATCGCGGATATGCCGTCACACTACCTGAAGGAGATCGAACACTTCTTCGGCATCTACAAGGACCTCGAAGGCAAGCGCGTCGAGATTCAGGGATGGGAGAAGAGCGAGGTGGCGTTCAAGGTGATTCAGAGATCCATTGAGCGGTACGCGGAAGTCTATCTGAAGGGTAAGTGATTGCGACGGTAAACTCCCTAGGAAGCAGGAGGGAGGGTATCAGGAAGGAGGACGCAGGTGAACCGCGCGTGGTTCCTGCTTCCTGGCCCCTGATACCCTCCCTCCTGCTTCCTAGGGAGTTCGCAGTTTAGAGTCTACAGTTCGCAGTTTACTGAGCCACGGCTTGCTTCATCACCAGCGCCGCATTGATCCCGCCAAACCCGAAGCTGTTCGACAGCACCACCTTCGGACTCAGCTCCCGGCCGCGGTGCGGCACGTAATCCAGATCGCACCCCTCGGCGGGCGTGTCGAGATTGAGCGTAGGGGGAATCCAACCGCGCGAAATGGTGAGCGCGCTGATCGCCGCTTCGAAGGCGCCGGATGCACCGAGCGCGTGGCCGTAGTAGCCCTTGGTGCTCGACACCGGAATGCGGTACGCGTGGTCGCCGAACACCTGCTTGATCGCCATCGTCTCCGTGGGATCATTCAGCGGCGTGCTGCTGCCGTGGGCATTGATGTAGTCGATTTGCTCCACGCTCACCGACGCATCACGCAGGGCGTTCCGCATGCAGCGCGCGGCCTGGGCGCCGTCGGGGCGCGGGGCGGTCATGTGATGGGCGTCGTTGGTGGTCCCGTAGCCGCCGAGCTCCGCGTAAATGCGCGCACCGCGCGCCTCGGCGTGCGACCACTCTTCCAGCAGCAGCACCGCACCGCCTTCCCCCATCACGAAGCCGTCGCGATGGGCGTCGAACGGCCGCGATGCGCGGGCCGGATCATCGTTGCGCGTCGACATGGCGCGAATGAGGGCGAACGCACCGAAGCACAACGTGGCCAGTGGCGCTTCCGAGCCGCCGGCCAGCATCACGTCGGCATAGCCATCGCGGATCTGACGGAACGCTTCGCCGATCGCCATGGAGCCCGACGCGCAGCTCATCGCGTTGGTGGAATTGGGCCCCGATACGCCGAACTCGATCGCCATGTTGCAGCTGGCCGATCCGCCGAACACGGCGAGGGCCAGCGTGGCATCGACCGCACGCAATCCCCCGTGCAAAAAGCGCGCGGCCTGTTCCTCGGCGTATCCCACGCCGCCCAGCGCCGTGCCCATCATCGCGCCCACGCGGTCGCGGTCTTCGTTGGCCAGATCGAGCTTGCCGTCTTCAAGCGCCAGCAGCGCACTCACCACCGCAAACTCGCTGAACCGATCGAGCCGTTTCACGCGCTTGGCGTCGATCCAGTTGGTGGCGTCGAAGTCGTCGATCTGCGCGGCGCACTGCGACCGGTAGATCGACGCATCGAACCGTGTGGCCGGCACCACCGCCGAGCGCTCGGCGCGCAGCCCCTGCCAGAGCGCTTCCACGCCCGTGCCGATCGGTGTCACGCAGCCGATGCCGGTGATGGCCACCCGACGACGTGACGGCGAGGATTCGGGAGTCGTGTGCGGAGGCATGCGCGTGCCCGGCAGGTTGGTCATGTCGGAGTCCGTTCAGCGACGGCGGCCAGGCCCGCCAGCGTGCGCGACGCGATGCCGTGCACGAACACCGGAGCGATCACTTGGCGGGCCGCGAACCGTCCGATCACCGGCCACAAGGGGCCATTCCACACGTGCACGATGCGCGTGAGCGTGCCACCCTCGACCGGCGTGAACGACCATTCCACGTCCATACGCGTGGTCACGCCACCGACATGCTTGAACCGCACCCACGGCACGTCGTGATTCACCGCCATCTCCGACAACCACCACGTGGGCCAGTTGAACAGGCCGAACGGGCGATTGGCCGCCATCTCCACCATGCCACCACCGTCGGGCGTGCGATGACGGAACCGTACGAACCGGTAATGCCGCAGATACGCCGGCCAGTGCTCGACCTCGCGCGCGATGTCGAAGATGCGCGCCACCGGTGCGCGCACGATCCGCTCATCGATCTGCGTTACCAGTTGATCCGCCGGTGGCGGACCCAGTTCGTAGTTCGGGTGCATGGTCGAGGCTGAAGGAGTAATGGGAGACATTACGGACGCGCGATGCCACGTTGGCTGGGCGACCACACCGCGACCACCCGGAAGCCCAGCGCCCGGTGCGCGTGCGCGCGGCAACCCGTGGCGCGTTCCACGAGCCGCTGCAATTCGCCGCCCGTGAAGCCACGCAGGATCGACACGATGCCGTCGTGACGGCTCACCGGATGGAACCCCAGCAGGAACGATGCCGCCCAGAGGCCGGCCACCGCAAACCAGCTGCGACGCAGATCGCCGATGATCACGGCCGCGCGCGCTACGCGCGTGCATTCCTGCAGCAGTCGCTCCGCCTCCGCGCCGTCGAAGTGGTGCAGCACCTGCGAGCAGGTCACGATGTCGATGCTGCCGTCCGGGAAGGGCAGCGCCATGGCGTCGGCTGCGAGCGCATGCGTGCACGCCGTGCCCGCCGCGCGCGCCAGGGTCGGCACGAGCTCGACGCCGATCGTCGTCATCGGGATCGCCCTCCGCGCCGCCATGCGCTGCGCGGCGCGCGGGATGTCGCCGAGTCCGGTGCCGATGTCGAGCAAGGTGATCGGCTCCGGCGATGCCCCCGCTGTCCCACGCATCGACGGCCGGGCGCGTACGACCCGCTGCACTTCGGCCAGCACCGCGCGGCGTCCACCGAAGAACCGGTTGGCCAGCGCGACATCGCGCAATGAGCGCAACGCGAGCGCGGGATCCTGACCGGGGTCGTCGAGGATCTCGCGGCCGCGTTGACGCGCCGGCGTGAACATGGAGGCAAGGGGCGAGTCTATCGTTCCAACTGCGCGTAGCCGCCGCGATAGTAGAGCAACGGTTTCGCATCGCGCACCGCGGCCTGTTCCACATGGCCAACCACGATCACATGGTCGCCGGCCGGATGGCGCGCGACGATGCGGCACTGCATCGACGCCAGCACGTCGTCGAGTACCGCGTCTCCCAGTTCGCCGTCGGTATAACCCACGCCGGCGAACCGGTCATCGAACTTGCCGGCGAAGCGGCGCGACAGCGCTTCCTGCGTGTCGGCGAGCACGTTGACGGCGAAGCTGGTGGCCTGCGCCATCACCGGAGCCATGGTGGCGTCGTTGCCGATGCACACCATCACCAGCGGCGGATCGAGGCTGAGCGACGAGAAGGCGCTCACGGTCATGCCGTGCGGCGTGCCATTCGCATCATGCGTCGTGATGACGGTGATGCCGGACGCGAAGCGGCCGAGGACGGCCCGGAACAGGTCTTGATCGATCATCAGGAAAGGAATCGGAGCAGGGTACGTGGGCGCAGCACCGCCGATGGCGGCACGAAGTCGCCTGTGACCCCGATCAACAGGTCAGCGAGATCGCGATCGCGCGTGAGAACCCGCGCGGCGTGATTCATCAACGTCGGAAAGGCCACGGCGGCTCCAATGAGCTTTTCCACCCGCCATTTCCCGGCAAACGTGCGCTTGCGTGCCTGCTCGTAGGCCCGCAGGGCGTGGCGCATGCCGCGTGCGTTCGCCTGTTCGCGCGCGTGGACCGCGTCGACCGCGAACGGGGCCAGCAGCTCGCCGCCCCGCAGCGCGGCGTAGATGCCTTCGCCGGTGAACGGATCGTAGAAGTCGGCGGCGTCGCCCGTGAGCATCGCCCCCGGTGCCCACGCCCGCGTGGCATGCGAGGCGAACGGACCGGTGGCACGCACCGGCGTTTCGCGAACGGCGTCGCGGAAGCGTGGATGCAACGATGGTTGCGCGGCGATCCACCCCTCGAGACACGCGGTGGGATCGCCGGCCATACCCTGCGCGGCGCGGCGCGGGACCACCAACGCCACGTTCGTCAGTCCGCCGGAGACCGCGGCGAGCCCCACGTAGCCGTTGGTGGTCACGTGCATTTCGCCGAGCGTGCCGATGCCCTCCACGCCGCGATAGTGCGCCACCAGCGCCACGCGTCGGGGCCACCGCGACTGGTGCGCGAGCTCCAGGCGGCGCGACACGATCGACCGCAGGCCGTCGGCGCCGATCACCAGCGACGCCCGCATGGTGCGCATGCCGTGCTCGGTGCGCACCTCGACCCCGCACACCGCGCCGCCCGCGTCGAGCGCCACGCCCTCCACTTTCGCGTCTTCGAGCACGCAGACGCCGGCCGCCCGCGCGCGCGCGATGAGCAACGTATCGAGAATCTCGCGACGGACCCCTAGGCCGCGATCGCGAAAGCCGCGAAAGCCATGACGGGCCACGAACTCCCCGTGAATGCGGTCGCCCGACGGCGCGTGGACCACCATGCCGGTGAGCGAGGCCGCGCCACCCTGCTCGAGCGGCGCCAGCGCGCCCATCGCGTCGAGAATGCGACTCGCTTCCGGACTCACGTACTCGGCGCATGGCTTGGCGCGCGGAAACCGCGCGCGATCGAGCAGGCACACCTCGAGCCCGGCCGTGGCCAAATGCCACGCCGCCGAACTCCCGGCGGGGCCTCCACCCACGACGATCACCTGCCAAGCGCGCGCGTAGTCGGACATGAGGCTCGGGAAAGGGCGGGTGCACGAGCGCGAGATCCTGGAAAGCTAACCCCTGAGGCGACACATGGCTCCCATGTGCAATCGCGAGACCATCGGGGAGAGACCGGCGTGATGTCAGGTTGCCAGACGCCCGAGTAGCCACGCTAGTGTTCCCGCCGAGGCGGTGCACAGGAGGTTGACCTCGTCGTTGCCGAGCCAACGCCACCCGCCCCAATGCCGCGTGTCGGTGCCGCAGCGATGGCGCCGTTGCTCGGTGAAGCATGCACAGGTGGCGCACCAGCGCCGCTGTTGGACCAGCGCACCAGCGAGGGTGTCGACGACGGCGCCGAACACGCCGGCCACCGCCACGATCCACCAGTGCCGCGTCGGCACGAGCCCGAAGGCCACCGCGAGGGCCGCCAACAGGGCGGCGGTGCCGATCATCGCCGCCGTACCGGCCCCGCTGATGGCACCAGAACTGCCGGTCGGCATGCGCTGCCACGTGCGGATCGAACGCGGGGGGCCGCCGATCCAGGTGCCGATTTCCGTCGCCAGCGTATCGGCGCCCGCCGCCGTAAGCGCCGCCGCGCCCCAGAGTGCCGCGTCAGCGGCCGGATCTCCGCCCAGCAGGCTTGCTACGGCGGCGAGGGTATACACGCCGCCATTGGCCACCACCTGACCCGCGTCGCGCTGCGCGCCCTTCTCCACTACGCCGGCGGTGCGCGCTTCCTTCCGAACGCGGCCCGGGCGCGAGCTGGCCGATGCCACCACAAACCACACGATGAGGAATCCACCCCAGGCCCGTCCCGCAAGGATTGCGGCCGTCCCCGCCAGCGCTGCCGCAATCGCCCCGCTCGTGTCGAGGCCTCCGCTCCGCCGCGCAACCGCTGTGATCGCCAGCGCCACAAGGAGGGCCGCACCGAATGCCAGACCGTATGCCTCGAGCGTCGGCGGTGAGGTCGTCCCCCACCGTACGGCCACGGGGAAGGCGTGGATCAGCGCACCGACAGGATCTGCGCCGCGCGACGCCGCAGGGCATCACTCGCGCGCAGGGTCGCCTGCTCCCGTCGTCCGACGGCGCGCAGGGCCGCACGTTGGCCGTGCAGCTGCCGCTCGAGTCGCGCACAGCGCTCACAGGCGCGCAGATGCCCGCCGACCAGCTGCAGGAGCGAGCGGTCACGTGCGTCAACGTCGGCGAGCTCGCCGTCCACGAAGGCATCCAGATGCATCCGGATGCGCACGCAATCGGTGAGGGGCGTGACGGGGGCGTCGGGTGGGAGGTGCTGCGCCATCTCACTGAACACGCTGCCTGTTCAATCGCGGTCACGCAAGATGACGAACCGAACTCGGGGCCGGACCGTTTCGGCGACCTCCCCAGATTCGGCGCCTCTTTGCGCCCGGCTGCGCTTGTACTCGTGCCCGGGGACACGTTAGCATCCTCATCGTGTCCAATCTGATCGACGGCCGGCCTGCCCGCGCCACTGGCCCTGCTGAATCCACGCTGTCGCTGTCCGGCAAACCGCTCGACGCCCGGCTCCCGCTGGCGCTACTCGAGGCCGTCAAGGCGAACGATACCCCGGAAGCGGACCTCGACGCGGAACTGGTGCACGAGCTCCGCAACAAGCGGTTGGGGCTCAGTGACACGGTGTCTCAGCAGATCCGGCGCTACGGTGACGCGGTTCGTGCGCACCAGCGAGTGGACTTCGATGAAATCCTCGCGCTGGCCCGCCTCATTGGCCGTCGTCCGGACGCCGAACTGGCGTTCCGTGAAGCCGGCCGGCGTTGGGCCCGCTTGTATGTCCTGACCGTCGGCAGCCTCCAACGTGGCGCCGCGCGCGCGCTCCCGTCGCTGCTTCGACGTCCGATCGCACTACGGCTGCTCCGTAATCTGGCGCGTGACTTCATGAACGGCGTGCTCGTGCGGCAGGGCAGCACGCTGCTGCTCGACGTGGAATCGCCCGTATCGGCCGACGCTGCGCCGCGTGCGGCCGGCTGCGGCCTCTATGAGGCGGCGTTCAGAGAAGCGTTGTTGTTGCTCGCCGACGCTGACGGCGCCATCGAGCATGTGATGTGCCGCGCCCGCGGCGATCGCCACTGTCAGTGGCGCGTCGAGTGGCGCCGCCGCTGATTTGCTGACAGGCCCCGCCGAACCGTCGGCGGGGTGTTGCTGCCGCTCCGCTCCTGACCTCCCGACCGCCATGCTGAATCCCGAAATGCTGCCGCGCCTGCAGCAGTTGCTTGCCGACGCCGATCTTGACGGATGGTTGTTGTACGACTTCCGCGGTACGAACGCCATCGCGTCGGGTCTGCTGGGCTTCGAGGGCCTGGTGTCGCGTCGTGTGTTCGCGCTCATCCCGCGCGAAGGGCTTCCCATCGGCATCGCGCACGCGATCGAGCCCGGGCCGTGGGCACGTTGGCCCAAGGCGTGGCCCCTGCGCACGTACAGCGGCTGGCGCGCCCTCGAGGCGGAGGTCGCGTCGCTGGTGCAGGGCAAGCGGGTCGCGATGGAGTACTCCGCCGGCGACGCGATTCCGTATCTCGACCGTGTACCGGCCGGTGTGCTTGAACTTGTACGGGCCAGCGGCGCCACGGTGGTGTGCTCCGGCGATCTCGTGTCGCAGATCTACGCCACGTGGACCCCCGATCAACTGCTGTCGCACGAACGCGCGGCCGAACGCATCATGCATATCGCCAACGGCGCGATCGCCTACGCCGGCGAGATGGTGGCGGCGGGCACGCCCGTGGCCGAGCACGAATTGCAGGCGCGCATCCTCGAGGCGTTCGAGCGGGCGGGACTCGAAACCGATCATGGCCCCGATGTGGCCGCCAGTGAGAATGCCGCGAATCCGCACTACATGCCGTCGGCGGCATCACCGCGGCTGATTCAGCGCGGCGACACGTTGCTGATCGATCTGTGGGCGCGCGAGCGGAACGGCGGCGTGTACGCCGATCAGACGTGGATGGCGTCCATGGGCGCGCCGACGGAACGCGTCGCCACGGTGTGGGAGGCGGTGCGTGATGCCCGCGATGCGGCGCTTACGTTGCTGCAGAGCCGGATCTCGGCCGGGCTGCCGGTGCGAGGCGGGGAAGCCGACGATGCGGCACGTGCCGTGATCGAGGCGCGGGGCTTCGGTCCGCAGTTCTGGCACCGCACTGGGCACAGCATCGACTCGCGCGAACTGCACGGGTCGGGTCCGCAGATCGACAATCTCGAATCACGTGACGACCGCCTGCTCATTCCCGGCGTCGGGTTCTCGATCGAACCGGGCATTTATCTGCCCGGCGAGTTGGGTGTGCGTTCTGAAGTGAACGCGTATGTGGCCGAGGATTCGTTGCTGGTGACACCCGGCGTCGTGCAGCGCGACCTCATCGTGGTTTGATGGATCGCGCGTACCGTTGGCGTTCACTCGCGCTGCTGGCGGTGGGCACCGCTTGCGGCGAGGCGCGGTCGTCCGGCGAAGCCAATGGCCGTATCGCGGATGTGTCGGTCACGCCGGGCGTTGGCCAGACGACGGCGGTACCGCGCGCCAGCGCCGTGCGCTCGCTGGCGCGGGCCGCCGGTGGTCCCGACGGTCGCACGTACACGGTCTCGGCGCTGGCGAGCCACGGGTTCATCGCGGGCAAGATCGGCGGCGCCGAGCCGCGCGACACGAGCATTGCGCCGACGCACGATTTGTCGGTGTGCCGTCCGTTTACGGAATCGCTGGTGCCGAGCCGAGACGGTGGGGTCGGGAACAGCGTGGTGTGGCTGGTCGGCGTGGAAAGCGGCCCGGCCGACGACGCCCCTCGCCGCGTGCGGGTGATGCTCGATGGATGCCGACTCGATCCCCGGGTGCAGCGCGTGGCCGCGGGCGGCACGGTGATGCTGACGTCGCGCGACAACATGATGACGCGCCTGCAGTTCGTCGACGTCGGTGGCGTGTCGGCTTCGCGCGGCACGGTGCTCTTCAGCGATGCGGGCCAGGTCGTGCCCACGAGCGACGCTGCGCAGATGCCGGGATTGGTGCAGATCCGCGATGATCTGCACCCGTGGATCCGCGCGTATCTCGCAGTGACGCCGCATCCGTTCGTCGCCGTTACAGCTGCCGACGGCCGGTTTCGCTTCGACAACGTCCCGCCGGGCAGCTACACGCTCGTGACCTGGCACGAGCGCCTCGGCACCAAGCAGCAGCGCGTGCGGGTCGAGGCGCACATCGAAACGCGGGTAGACCTGAAGTTCTGAGTGGCGCTGGTATCGTGGCGTGGCTCGGCCACTCACGTGAGTGGGGAGTCGTGAGTTCAAGTTGCGAGTTGTGAGTGGGCGAACTGTGGCCTGTTGGAAATTCTGTGAATGAGTCATACCCTTGTAGGACGGAGGTGGTTATGGCTCGACGGAAAGAGGCGGCGGCGGAGCCGCTGCCCGCAGGGCTGACGCCCGAGATGCTCGACCAGCTGGTGGCGGGGGGGCAGACCTCCGCCGACTTCCAGCTCGTCTGGCGGCGGTTACAAAAGGCGATGGCGGAGCGCGTGCTCAAGGCCGAGCTCACACATCATCTCGGCTACCCCGAGGGTGGGAGCGCGGGCTGGATGGTAATGCGCGTAATGGGTCGTCGCCCAAACGGCTGTTGACCGAGAGTGGCCCGATGGACCTGGAGGTGCCGCGCGATCGCGCCGGCAGCTTCACGCCGCAGTTCGTGCCCAAGGGCGCCCGTCGCTTGCCGGGCTTTGACGAGACGGTGCTGATGCTCTATGCGCGCGGGCTGAGTACGCGCGAGCTGCAGGCGTTTCTCGAGGAGCGGTATCAGATCCCGGTCTCGCCGGACTTGATCAGCACGGTCACCAACGAGGTCCTGGCGGAAGCCGACACGTGGCAGCAGCGGCCCTTGGAGCCGGTGTATGTCGCGGTCGCCTTCGATGCGCTCCGCGCGCGCGGTCGCCTTCGCCAACGCGCGCTCCAGCGCGACGATCTGCTTTCGCGAGGGATCGACGGCCAACGGCGCGGGCCCGCGACGCTTGGCCGGGCCCTGCAAGTCGCCGCGTCGTCGGGCGGCGCGCCACACG
>CANGXK010000060.1 GCA_947457715.1 Gemmatimonadota bacterium | reverse complement strand
AGCTGCAGGAAGACCCACTGCGTCCACTTGTAGTAGTCCGGGCGCGACGTGTCGACCTTCTGACGCCAATCGACCATCAACCCCGCACGCTCGAGCTGCCGCTGAAAATTCGCGACGTTCTTGGGCGTGAGCTCCATCGGATGCGCGCCGACCTTGAGCGCGTAGTTCTCCGAGTGGATCCCGAACGCATCGTAGCCCAGCGGCTGGAACACATCGTGTCCCAGCAGGCGGTGATAGCGGGCCGAGATGTCGCTGCCGGTGAACGCGAACAGATTCCCCACGTGCAGCCCTTCGGCCGACGGATACGGGAACATCATGAGCGCGTAGAACGGCCGCCCAGCGCTGTCGAGGGCGGCGTGGTTCGTGCCACGTTCGGCCCAGCGGGCGCGCCACTTGGGCTCGACCAGCGCCGGGGCGTAGGGGGTCGGGAGGGTGGGTTCGGACATATCGCAACTTACTGCAACGGCCAACGGCTTAGGGAGCACTCTTCAACTGCCAACTGCCTAGGAGGCAGGAGGGAGGGTGTCAGGAAGGAGGAGGCAGGGACACGACGCCGCTATCCTGCGTCCTCCACCCTGAGACCCTCCTCCCTGCCTCCTAAGCAGTTGGCAGTTCGTCAGCAGTTGGCAGTTCGCTACCGCGCGAACAGGTACGCCGCCTGTTCCAGCCTTGCCCCTTTCTCATCGCACACCGCGAACTTCCCACCGGAATACAGGGTGGCCCCGCCGAAACGACCGTCCTTGGTCAGCGCGTAGAACTCGAGGTCGAACTTGGGGCGGCCGTTGGGGCCCATCAGGCGCGTTTCCGTCATGGCCACCACCCGCTCGAGGGTCTTGAGACAGGCCTCCTGCGGCCCGAGGCCCTGGCGCATGAACTCGACGATCAGGAACGACGCGCAAGTCTTGATGTTTGCTTCGCCGCGTCCCGTGCTGCCGGCGGCGCCGACCAGGTTGTCGCAGTACTGCCCCGCGCCGATCACCGGCGAGTCGCCGATGCGGCCGGGCACCTTCCACGCCATGCCGCTGGTGGTCGTCACCGAGCCGATGTCGCCCGCCCCGTTCACGGCGTTCATGTTGATCGTGCCCGTCGTGAACTTGATCGTGATGTCCTCGTCGTGATTGAGCCACGCGTCGTTGGCGTTCAGGCGAGACTTCCAGCGCATCCAGTCCTGCCGCGACTGCTCGGTGAGGAGGTTCTGCTCCGTGAAGCCCATGGCTTTGGCGAACTTGGTGGCGCCGGCCCCGACCAGCATGACGTGATCGGTGTAGTCCATGACCGCCTTGGCCACCAGCGACGGCGTGGCGATCCCCTCGATCGCGGCCACCGAGCCGGCCCGGCGGGTGGGACCGTGCATGCAGGAGGCGTCGAGCTGCACCACCCCCTCCTCGTTCGGCAAACCGCCCAACCCCACCGACTGATCGGTCGGATCGAGCTCCACCAAGTTCACGCCGGCGATGGCTGCGTCGAGCGGGTCTTCGCCCGTGAGCATCTTGTCGTAGGCGACTTTTACGCCCTTGATGCCGTTCGACGAGGACACGACCAGCGGGCGCCCGCGGAAACCCGGGCGCAGGGGTGCCGGACCGACCGTCTGGCCCAATTCATGCCCGAAGTCCTCGGGAAGACGGGGTACGAAGCCAGCAGCGGCCAGCGCGGCGGCACGCTCGAGAAAATCGCGACGGGACACAGGCACTGAAGGCTCCGGAACGGGGTCAGGTGACGGCGTGGTAGGGCGAATGGTCTTCTTTTCTGCTAACCGACGATATCGCATCAGGCCAGCGGTGGCGAGAGGCCGCTTCGTTGGGCAGCTTCCGTGCAGCAGTACCCCACCTCTATTTCCCCCCCATGACGACTCCGGCCGAAATCGCCGATGCGCTGCGCGCGACCTTGTTCCTCGAGGGCTTCACCGACGCGCACCTCTGGAAGCTTTCGCGGCATGTCACGCCGCTCACGCTGGTCCCCGATGACACCCTCTTCACCGAAGGCGAGGACCGCCAGCGCTTCGCCATCCTGATCAGCGGCGCTGTCGCGATCGAGAAATCTTCCGACGGCCGAACGACGCGCCTGGTCACGCTCGGTGCGGGTGAGGCGGTCGGCGAAGGGCTGCTGCTCGACGACTCCGCCCACGGCACCACTGCCCGCGTGATCATGCCCGGCACCGCCATGGTGCTGGCCCGCGCCCAGCTCGACGACATCACGCGCGAAGCGCCGCAGCTCTACGCCGCGCTCGTAGCCCGCGCCGCCCGCGCAATCTCCACGCGCCTGCGCCGCGCCGACGCGACCCTGGTCGGCCGCGGCCGCACCCTCGGCTTCGGGGGCCATCGCACGCGACAGGAACACGATCTCCTCGGCGAGCGCGACGTGCCCTACGAGGCACTCTACGGCGTGCAAACGCTGCGCGCGCTCGAGAATTTTCCGATCACGGGCATTCCGCTCCGCGAGTTCCCGGTGCTCATCGAAGCGATGGCGGCGGTCAAGGAAGCGGCCGCACAGACAAACGTCGAGCTCGGTCTGCTGGAAAAGGAGCATGCCGATGTGATCATCCGTGCTGCCCGCGAAATTCGCGCCGGACGCCATCACGAGCACTTTCTGGTGGACATGATTCAGGGAGGCGCCGGCACCTCCACGAACATGAACGCCAACGAAGTGATCGCGAACCGCGCGCTCGAACTCAGCAACCAGCACCGCGGCGCCTACGACGTGATCTCGCCCAACGATCACGTCAATCTCAGCCAGTCCACGAACGACGTGTATCCCACGGCGGTGCGCATCGCCCTGCACAAGAGCCTCTCGGGCTTCCGGGTGGAGCTCGCCCGACTGGCGGACGCGTTCGGTGCCAAAGGCGTCGAGTTTGCGCCGCTGATCAAGATGGGACGCACCCAGATGCAGGACGCCGTCCCCATGACGCTCGGCCAGGAGTTCATGGCCTTCTCCCACACGCTGCAGGAAGACGTGGAGCGGCTGGGCGAAGCGCAGTCGCTCATTCGCGAGATCAATCTCGGCGCGACGGCGATCGGCACCGGCATCAATGCGCCGCCGGGCTATGCGGAACTCGCGTGCAGGCACCTCGCGGCAATCGCCGAGGTCCCCGTGATCACGGCCTTCGACCTGGTGGAAGCGACGAGTGACACGGGCGCCTTCGTACAGCTCTCCGGCGTCATGAAGCGGACCGCCACGAAACTGTCGAAGATCTGCAATGACCTCCGGCTGCTGTCGTCGGGACCGCGCGCCGGTTTCGGCGAGATCAATCTGCCAGCGATGCAGCCCGGCTCGTCGATCATGCCGGGTAAGGTCAATCCGGTCATTCCCGAAGTGGTGAATCAGGTGTGCTTCGAAGTGATCGGCGGCGACGTCACCGTGACGATGGCGGCGGAAGCCGGACAACTGCAGCTCAACGCGTTCGAACCAGTGATCGCCTATCGGTTGCTACGTGGCATCGACATGCTGCGCAACGCGTGCATCGTGCTGCGCGAGCGGTGTGTCACCGGGATCACCGCCAATGCCGACCGCATGCGTTACTTCGTGGAGCATTCGATCGGGATCGTGACGGCGCTCGTGCCCGTGCTCGGTTACGAAATCGCGACCGACATTGCGAAGACGGCACTCGCCAGCGGCCGCGGAGTGTTCGACCTCGTGCTCGAGCGCCAACTGCTCACGCGCGAGCAGCTTGATGACATTCTTAATCCGGCCGCGATGACCGCGCCGCGCGACACGCCGGAATTCAGTGCGGCCATCGTGCCGTCGGCGTAGGGGACATCGGGTACTTCGGACGCCGGAGTACCCGACACCACCGGGGGCGGCTGGCCTGTGCCCCGCGCGGCTATCCCCCGCGCGGCACCGGATGGGAGCGGTGCGGCACCGTCCGCAGCGTGCCTTGCCAACCTACTCCCGCGAGAACGCCGCCATCGTGGGGCCCATGGCATCGATCGTCTCGCGTGCGTGCCGCCGGTCCTTGCCGTTGTACAGGAACGCGAAGGCGAGGATTTCTCCATTCTCAGCGGTCACGTAGCCCGAGAGGCCGATCACGTCGTTGGTCGTGCCGGTCTTCGCATGCAAATTCCCCTGTGCCGGAGTGGCGCGCATGCGATTGCGCAGCAGCTCTGATTCGCCCGCGACCGGCAGCGACGCATGGAACGCAGTGCCCCACGGCGCGCGATGCGCATGCGCGAGCAGTTGTACGAGCGAGCGCGGCGTGACCCGGTCGAGCACCGAGAGGCCACTGCCGTCGGTGACCCTGACCGCGTCAGGCAACGCACCGACCTGACGCACCATGAAATCATGCAGCGTGGCCGAGGCATTCTCGGCCGATCCCAGCGTCCGCTTCTCCGGACCACGAGCCGCGCCACGGAAGAGCAGCTCGGCGAAGATATTGATGCTCTCGCGGTTCATCGTCGAGATCAGGCGCGCCAGCGGCGGCGACGGCAGACTGGTCACCAATGTAGCATTCTCGGGTGTGCGGCCCACGCGCAGCACGCCGTCGACCGTGACCCCCTGCGCCTCCAAGGCTGCGCGGAACGCACCAGCGGTGAACATGGTGGGATCACCAACGACCAACTGATAGCGCGCCGTACCGGCGCGCGCGCCGATCGTGCCAGAGACGACGACGCGGTCGTCCCCTATGCGGTGGGCGCTGATGCGGCTGCGGCTGCCCGCCACCGTGCGCACCGTGCTGGCAACGGTGAGCCCGCGTGTGGCCGGCTCCAGAAAGACCTTGCCAGCGCCACCAGTGGCCCCGGGGCTCACGCCCACGATGACGATGTTCTCGTTCAGCGAGAGTGCAGAGAACGGCGCGGCGTAGCCGGCGCCCGCATAACGGCTCAGCCACCCTTCCGGGATGCGGCGTGACTCGAACGCCGACGCGTCCGCCACGAGGTCGCCGGCGATCCGCTTGACCCCCGAGCCCACCACGAAGCGCGCCAGCATCGTCATCGCCGCATCGGGGCCGCCGCGGACGAAACGAGGCGACATTGACGGATCACCATCGCCACGCAACACCAGATTACCCTGCACCACGCCGTTGGCCTCCAGCGGGCCATCGCGCAACACGTCCGTGCGGAACGTGTGCTCGGGACCGAGCTTCTCAAGCGCGAGCGCCGACGTGAACAGCTTCATCGTACTGGCCGGGACCATCTTATTGTCGGCGCCGTACGCGAAGAGCGTGTCGCCGCGTGTGACGCTTATTACCATGACGCCCCACTCACCGGTCTTCGTGCGGCTCCCGAGCAGCGTCGCGAGATCGCTGGTGAGCGCGTCGCCGCCGCGGGGGGCGGTGAAGCGCAGCACCGGCACGATCGGCGCGCGGGCGCGGCGGGCGCGCGGGCTGCGCGGCGTCCGCTTGGCCGGTGTCTTCTTTGCCGGCGGCCGCGTCACTTGCCGGGTGTTCTTTGGTTGCAGCACCACGGCAGATATCGCGGCACGCGACGTGGCGGTCGGTGTCGCCGCGACCGGATCGGGGGCGAGGAAGACGAGGATCGCGATCAGGGCAAGCGACCGGCGACAGACGGTACTAGTGAGCCAAAGTGGCGTCATCGTCAGACTTTGAGGACGAACCCGCGTTTCCAGGCGCCCCAGAGAATCAGGAACCAGAAGGCGACGAAGCTGAGGGCGTAGGCGAACGATGCTTCTCTCGGCGGAAGCCACGAAGCATATAGGGTATTGAACACGAATCCCTGCGCCGAGATCCGGCTACCGGTGCCGCTGTCCCAGGTCCAGATCGAGGCGATGATGCGCGCCATCAGACCGGATCCGAGAAACGCCAGCATCGGGTTGACACCGTAGACGACGAACGGGAAAGTCCAGCGTCTCACCTGCATTACATCGATGACCCACATGCAGGTCGCGAGCGAAACCGCACTCATGCCGGCCGTGAAGAGCACGTAGGAGCTGGTCCAGATGCTCTTGTTGATCGGGAAGACCCAGTGCCACACGAGTCCTAGCATCATCGTCAGCGCACCGACGGCAAACAACCCCGTCAGACGATCCGGAAGCGGACGCTCCTGACGCGCGATCCAGCGTCCCGCGCACGTCCCGAGCATCACGGTGCCGACCGCCGGCACCGTGCTCAGCAATCCTTCGGGATCCCACGTCTTCCCGCCGACCCAGAGATGGTTCGTCCCGAGGATCGTGCGATCGAGCCAGGCGCTCAGCAGTTGATCCGGCTGGTCAAGCACGAATCGTCCGGGGATTCCGGTATCCGGCACCGGCACGAGCGTCATGAGCGCCCAATAACCGAACAGCAGGAGCGCGAGAATGCCGAATTGCTGTTTGAGCGATGTACGCCAGGTGAGCAGTGCGCCGAAGAGATAGGCCAGCCCGATCCGCTGCAACACGCCGAGCACCCGCCAGTGCTCGATGCGGTCGACCACGCGATCGAGGAACGTGACATCCGTCAGCGTCGAGGACCACGTGAAGAACGGAAACCCGGAGAGCAGGAAGCCGAACAGAAAGATCAACGCCGCGCGCCGCAGGATCTGCCGCAAGATGGTGCGTTCGTCGGCGCCGCGCGCGCGTCGTGCCCGCAGCGACAGCTCGGTGGTGATTCCGACGATGAACAGGAAGAACGGAAAGATCAGGTCGGTCGGCGTCCATCCATGCCACGCCGCGTGCTGCAGGGGCGGATAGATCGCCGACCACGTGCCCGGATTGTTGACCAGTAGCATGGCGGCAACGGTCATCCCCCGAAACACATCGAGCGAGACGAGGCGTTCCGGGCGCGCCGCCGTCTGGCTCGTGGCCATCAGGCGCCCGCCTCGGCCTTGGACGAGGCCACCTTCCAGCCGGTGGTGTCGCAGCGGATCTCATACGCGCGGGTGGGCGCCAGCGTCCCGTCATCATCGCCGCCGACGTAGTGCCCACCCAGACGCACCGTCACCGTATTGCCGTGGTCCGTCTCCGTCTTGCCATGGAAGACGACGAGCATGGAGGGGTAGGGGCCGACTTGCTCGAGCTTCTCACGAATCTTCCGCTGGGCCACGGTGTCACTGCTGTAGAAGTACGTTGGACCCTCGTTCTGGAGCACCCTGAAGCCGTCATCCGGGACGGCCGAGTCGGTGCCGGCCGCGCTGAGAAAACGCTTCGGCAGCGGCTCACTGCGAGTGACAAAGTCGAGCACAGCAAGCCCAACCGGAGTGCTGTCGCGACTCACACACGAGGGACCCGCGGTGACCGCGGCCGAATCGGCCGTCGCGCGCGCGGCAGACTTTCCATCACCGCAGGCCGCAAGCAACAGGCTGGGACCAGTCACGGTGAGCAACGTGGCCAGAATGGGGCGAGACGCTCGGAACATAGCCGGACTCGGGAATCGGTGGCACTCGCGGACACAGGGGCCTGTGCCGCAGCGACAAAACGCCGCCAGGGGTGCGGTCAGGTGGCAGCGACACCCGCCGCTGCCGGGGAACGTCGGGGCCAAACGGCTTCAGCGCCTGACTCCGTTCAGCGGCTTCGCTCAAAACTCATCGAGCTGCTCCGCCATCTTCGCCAGGCCTTCGCGCCATTGCGACTTCATCGTCTCACCGGCTGCGACGTCGGCCAGACGCGAGTGCTCGAGATCCACGGCGCAGCGCGCATTGCCTTTGCGGCCGATCGAAACGCTCACCAAGGTGCCGTCATGCATCATCAGGCGCAGGAAGCGCGGAGCCACGGCGTTCATCACCTTGTATCCGAATGACCCGAGCCAGCGCCGGCGCGTCGGGTCGTTGAAGGCGCGGAAGATTTCACTGGGCGAGGCGTCGATCACGCGCGACACGCTCACGGCGACCGTGCCCAGTGCCTCGGCCGGAATCGGCGCGGCCGCGTGCGACACGCGCGGCTGCTCGGCGTCGCGCCACGCCCCTGGCTTCTTGCCGCCCTTTTCCGCCGCCTGACGCGCGGCCTTGCCGAATTTCTTTTCGGCGGCCGCCGCGTTCTTCTTCGGCGCGACCTTGGGGGCATCCTTGCCGACGTGACGTCGGGCGACCGGCTTCTTGCCCGCCATCAGGTCAGCGCATCCGGCGACGGGACCCAACCCACCTGCGCGCTGTCCTGATCATCTTCGCCGCGCTGCGACCATTTGAAGAACACCACCGTCATCACCGCATAGAAAAAGACACCACCGGGAATCCACATGATCAGACCACCGTACTGCTGGTCCATCATGGGCGTGATCCCCAGGATGCGCGGGGCGACGGCATACGCGGGATAAAGCAGCGTATCCGCCATCGCGATGTAGATCGAAATGACCGACATCGGGATGACCATCACGAAACAGTACAGCATCTGCGCCGGATACGGCGCGCGTGGCAGTTCGGGGAGCGGCGACGTGAGCGGCCACCACATGAGCACCGACGCCGCGATGAACATCAGGTGCTGTACGATGTGAATCGGGTGGTTCGCCAGCGCCAGATTGTACAGCGGCGGCAGGTGCCAGAACGCGAGCACCACATTGAAGATCACGAAGCAGGCCGCGATCGTCGTGCTCTTGCGGGCCACCGCGAACACCGCCGGCCGGCGCAGCAGCGGACGCAACATCCACCCCGGCGTGCCGATGATCATCAGCGGCGGCACGATCAGGGTGAGGATCAGGTGCTGCACCATGTGGCCGCTGAACAAGTAGTAGTCGCTCAGGTCGTGCAGCGGCCCATTCAGCGTCAAAAACAGGAGGAGGAGCGAGGTGAAGAAGCTGACGCGTTGTGCCGCCGTGGGCCCCTGGGGTGCAGCGGCCGCGTCGAGTTGGGCGCCGGTGGCCCGCGCCACGTCCGTCACCGTGACAGGCATCCGGTCCATCGCCGACGGACCCTGACGCACGCGCCACATGTAGGCCACCCCGATCGCCGCGATGCCGATCGCCGTACTGGGGTGCACCGTGAAATTGGACCAGCCGAGCTGGGCGGACGGGTGGAGCAGGAGCGCGATCATATCAGAATTTACACTGAACGGGCGGGGGAAACGGAACATGGCCAGACACCAGCTGAACGCTGACGACTGGCCACTTGTTCTGGCAATTGCCGACGCAGCGGTTAGCTGAGGAGACCGAGCCGCAGCACGAGCTTCGAGAACAGGAACAGCAGCCCGACCAGCGTGAGCGCGGCCACGATCAGCGGGCCCGTGAACAGCGAGCGGAACAGCTTGTGGTCGTACTTGAGGTGCATGTAGTACATCACGACGATGTAGAACTTCACCGCCGACATGATCAGCATGCTGGGGACATAGACCCAGCTGTTCTCCCACGCCGGGATGTAATACGCGGAGACTTCGACGGCGGTGATCACCGTGAGAATCACGGCGATCTTCCAGTACGTCGTCCAGGTCGGGTGGTGTGCTTCGTCGTGGGCGTGTCCCGCCGCAGAATGGTCAGCCATCACCGCCTCACTTGATCAGGTAGATGAGCGTGAAGATCGCGATCCACACCACGTCGACGAAGTGCCAATACAGCGCACAGATGTCAACGAGCAGGGCATCCGACGGCTTGAGACCACGCTTGTAATCGATGGCCAGCAGCGTGAAGAGCCACAGCACGCCGGCGGTGACGTGCGCACCATGGAATCCGGTCAGTGTGAAGAAGCTCGAGCCGAACAGGTTCGTCCGCATCGTGAGGCCTTCGTGCACGAACGACGTGAACTCGTACGCCTGACAGCCGAGGAAACCGATACCGAGCAGGCAGGTCGCCCAGAGCCAGATCTTCGACGAACCGAGGATACGATCCCACGCAGTGTGCTTCGGCAGGTCACGGTTCTGCACCGCGGCCAGCGCGAGCACCATCGCCAGCGACGACATCAGCAGCACGAACGTCGACGCCGAGGTGACCGGAATGTTCAGGATCGGCTTGAACACTTCGCCCGTGGTCGGGCTCGTCCACGCGTCATGCGGGAACGGGCCTTCTGGGCTCTTGCCCTTGTAGATCAAGTATGTCGAGATCAACGAGGCGAAGAGCATGCATTCGGAACCGATGAAGGTCCAAATGGCGACTTTGCGGTTGTCGAGTCCCAACGAGGT